>JBEIPX010000298.1:0-4456 GCA_040376815.1 Bradyrhizobiaceae bacterium | reverse complement strand
GGCGATGATCCGGTCGACACGCCAGCGTGGGTTGAGGCTCGCGAACGGGTCCTGGAAGATCATCTGCATGCGCTGGCGCAGTTTCTCCCGCGCGACGCTCTGCTCCGGTGCCGACATGGAAATACCGTCGACAAAGACCTGCCCCGATGTCGGCGGCAGCAACCCGACCACCATACGGGCTACCGTTGATTTGCCCGAACCGGATTCCCCGACAAAGGCAAGCGTTTCGCGCCGTGCGATCTCGAACGACACATCGGCGACGGCCGTCAGTGTCTGGCGCGGTAATCTTCCGACGAAGCGCTCAAGCCATGGCTGCGAAACATCAAAGACGCACGTCAGCCGGTCGGCCACGACCAGCGGCTTGGCTGTGCGCTCGCCTGATCTCGGTGCAATGTCGACGGTGCTCATGTGACCGCCTCGGCGGCGTAGAGCCAGCATGCCGCCTTTGAACTTTCAACCTGCATCAAGTCAGGGCGCTCGACGCGACAGCGATCAAACACGTCCGAGCAGCGCGGATTGAACGCGCATCCTTGAGGAATGGCGGTCAAACGCGGCATCGAACCAGGAATCTGCGCCAGCCGGTCGGAGCGCGCCGCCAGTGACGGAATCGCGCCCATCAAGCCGCGCGTATAGGGATGGTGAGCGTTCTTGATCACGTCGCGAACGGGTCCGATTTCGGCTATCCGCCCGGCATACATCACCGCGACACGATCCGCCGTCTCGGCAATCACGCCCATGTCATGGGTGATCAGCATGATCGCAACGCCATGATCGCGGCAGAGGCGTTTCATCAAAGTGATGATCTGCGCCTGCACTGAAACGTCGAGCGCGGTCGTCGGCTCGTCGGCAATGATCAGTTCCGGTTCGGCGGCAAGCGCCAACGCGAGCACGACACGTTGACGCATGCCGCCGGAGAAATGATGCGGGTACGCGTCGATCCTCCGCTCGGCGGCGGGAATGCCGACTTCGACAAGGAGAGATATCGCCCGCTCGCGCGCCTTCGCGTTGTTCATCCCGGTGTGAATCTGGATCGTTTCAACCAGTTGCTCGCCGATCCGGAACAACGGATTGAGGGACGTCAACGGATCCTGAAACACCACGCCGATCCGCTTTCCTCGCACTTTTCTCAGCGCTTCCTGCGGAAGATTATCAATCCGTTCGCCATCGAGTCTGATCTCGCCGGCGGCAATACGACCCGGGGGTTCGAGCAAGCCGATGATTGCGGCGCCGGTCAGTGACTTTCCCGCTCCCGACTCGCCGACAACGCCCAGAACTTCGCCGCGGGCAATGTCGAACGACACGTCGTTGACGGCCGTCAGAATACCGCGCCGCGTCGGAAACTCGACGCTTAAGTTTGAGACGGAAAGAAGCGGCACTGTCATCGCAGTTTCGGATTCAAGGCGTCGCGCAGCCAGTCACCGAACAGGTTGATTGACAGCGCAATGGTGACGAGCGCGAGCGAGGGAAACAGAATGATCCACCACTCGCCGGAGTACAGGAACTGCTGGCCCACGCGTATCAAGGTGCCGAGCGACGGCTGCGTCGGCGGCATGCCGACGCCGAGAAACGACAGGGTCGCCTCCTCCAGCACCGCAAGCGCGAGGTTGACGGTCGCGATGACCAAAATCGGCCCCGTGACGTTCGGCAGGACATGACTGACCATGACCGAAAGCGGCCGGCGGCCGATGACGCGCGCGGCGTCGACATATTCCTTGCGCTTCTCGACCAGCGTCGACGCACGTACCGTGCGCGCGTACTGCGCCCAGTTCGACAGCCCGATCGCGATTGTCATGACCGCAAAGGTCATCTGCTCGTGCAGCGACGGATGGATCAGGCCGCGGGCGATACCGAAGACCAGCAGTGCGACGAGGATAGCCGGGAACGAGAGCTGGACATCCGCAATGCGCATGATCAGCGCCTCGATGCGCCCGCCGACATAACCTGCGATCAGCCCGAGCGACACGCCGAGCGCGAGCGAGAAGATGGTGGACGCGAGCCCGATCAACAGCGACACGCGCGAGCCGTACAGGATCGCCGAATACATATCACGGCCCTGACTGTCGGCTCCGAGGCTGAATGTCATGCCGGAGCCTGCTCCGGCCTCGCCTGGCGGCGTGAAGCCGTCCATCAGATTGAGCGTGGCGGCGTCGAAAGGATTCTGCGGGGTGATAAAGCCGGCGAACGCAGTGGCCAGCATGATCACGATGGTGACGAACGCCGCTCCGACAGCCACCGGCGACGACCGAAACGAGTAGGCGATGTCGGAATCCCATGCACGCGCAAAGAGGCTCGCTCTCTTCTTGCCCACCTCGCCTGTTTCGCTCACCGACTGCACCGCCACGTTGCCCCTCGCTCTCAGGATTTCAGCCGTGGATCGATCGCCACATAGATCAGGTCGGTGACGACATTGACGATCGCGAACACCAGCGCGACGAACATCAGATACGCCGCCATCACAGGGATATCGACAAACTGCACCGCATTGACGAACAGCGCGCCGAGTCCCGGCCATTGGAACACCGTCTCGGTGACAATCGCGAAGGCAATCACCGAGCCAAGCTGCAAGCCGACGATCGTCACCACCGGAACCATGGTGTTACGCAGCGCATGGCGATACTGGATGCGGCGCTCCGGGATACCGCGTGCACGCGCGAACCGCACATACTCGGTACGCATGGTTTCCAGCATCTCGGCACGGACCAGTCGCATGATCAATGTCAGCTGGAAGAAGCCGAGCGTCAGTACTGGCAGGATCAGTGACTTGCGTCCGCTTTCGGTGAGAAGGCCCGTTGTCCACCAGCCGATCCGCACGACATCGCCGCGGCCGAACGACGGGAGCCAGCCCAGGAAGACCGCGAACAGAAAGATCAGGCCGATGCCAATCAGAAACGTCGGTAACGAAACGCCGATTAAGGAGATGACCATGATCGCATTCGCAACGACACCATGACGGTTGATGGCCGCATAAACACCGAAGCCTACGCCAAATACAAAGGCGAAGATCGCGGATAGAACCGCAAGCTCGATCGTCGCGGGCAAACGCTCGGCGAGAAGATCAGACACAGGCCGCGCCTGCCGGTAGGAAATGCCGAAGTCGCCCTGCGCGGCATTGCCAAGAAACCGAGCGAACTGGACGGGGAACGGGTCATTCAGACCGAGCCGTTCCGTGAGCTCGGCCCGGTCCGCATCGGTCGCTTCCTGTCCCGCGAGCGTCGCAACCGGATCGCCGACAAAACGGAACATGGAAAAGGCGATAAGCCCCACCGTCAGGATGACGAGGGCGCCCTGCAACACGCTGCGAGCGAGATATGCAATCATTCAAATGGCCTGCGGGGGCCGTTTCAAGGCCCCCGCAAATCCGTCCGATCAGTTCGTTTTGAACGACACGTATTTCATTTTCGGCTGGTTCGCGACGTCGACCGGGATCTCGAAGCTGTTCTTCATCGCATAAGCCAGCGTCTGGTGATGAACCGGCAGATAGACCACCTCGTCCTTGAACATGGCCCAGAGCTTGGCAATCGTCGCATTGCGCTTGGCCTTGTCGACCTCGCTGGCCAGCGACTCGATCATCTTGTCCGCTTCCGGATTGCCGTAACGCGAGGCATTCCAGCTGCCGTACTTGTCGGCGCGGGAGTGATACAGGAACGAGAAAACATACTCCGAGTCAAAGGTCGGCACACCCCAGCCGAGCAGGTAGAACTCGGTCTCCGGCGGGTTCTTCTGAATCAGCGGGAAGTGAATCGACTTCGATTGCGAAACCAGATTCACCTTGACGCCGATTTGACCCCACATGCCGACCGCGGCCTGACAGATCGCCTCGTCATTGACATAGCGATCGTTGGGGCAATGGAGCGTGATGTTGAAGCCGTTCGGATAACCGGCGTCGGCAAGCAACTTCTTGGCGGCGTTGGTGTCGCCGGCCGGGAATGCGTCGAGCTCCTTGGTCCAGCCGTTGACGAACGACGGCGCGATCATGCCGGCCGGAACGGACTGGCCGCGCATCGCCACGCGCTGGATCGCCGCCCGATTCAGCGCCATGTTCATGGCCTGGCGCACGCGCTTGTCGGCGAACGGGTTCTTGCCTTCCACGTTGTCAGTCTTCAGATCCGCAGACTTCAGATCCATGCCGAAGAAGATGCTGCGGTTTTCGGGGCCGATGTTGACCTTCAGGTTCTGCTGCCCTTTCAGGCGCTCGATATCCTGCACCGGCACGTCCTGCACGAAATCGACCTCGCCTGACAGAAGCGCAGCCAGCCGTGTCGCATCCGCCTTGATCGGGATGTAGGTCAATTCGGTCACCTGCATCGGGAACGTCCCGATGCCCCAATAGCTGTCATTGCGCTTCATCACGGTCTTCACATCCGGCTCACGCGTCACGAGCTGGAACGGTCCGGTGCCGTTGGCATTGCGAACGGCGTAGTTCTCTTCCTTGTTCTTGAAGTCCTGCGGCTTCTGG
>JBEIPX010000380.1:0-3575 GCA_040376815.1 Bradyrhizobiaceae bacterium | reverse complement strand
TGATACACTAGCTCGTTGAGCGAAGCCCTTTCCTCGTCGAGAGAGGTCGTTCCCTCGTCAAGCAAGGCCGTTTGCTCAACGAGTAAGGCCACCTACTCGTGATGAAAGTCACACTCCTGCTTTTTGGAGCTGCTTTTCGGCCAGCGGTGCGCCGTAATTTCAAGGATGAAAGGCCATAACTGCCGCAAATTCGCAAGCCACGCGGTCGTGAAGCCATGATTTCGGGTAGCAGCGTTGCTCAAAAACACCGCAAGTGGCGTTGCCGCAGCGGTTTTGTTGCGATCTTTTACCGCAGGCCGTCTGGCGGAACGCCCGCCTTTGACGGCATCTCAAAACGGTGGTTGATCTGGACTGCCAATAACGAGCTAAAAACATCAAAGATAGTCGGGGAGCGTGACGATGAACGGTGCGGAAAGTCTGGTGCGGACGCTGGTCGCGGGCGGGGTCGATGTCTGCTTCACCAATCCAGGCACGTCGGAAATGCATTTCGTCGCGGCGCTCGATCGTGTGGATGGCATGCGCTGCGTGCTCGGCCTGTTCGAGGGCGTCGTCACCGGCGCGGCCGATGGCTATTACCGGATGAAGGGCACCCCGGCCTCGACGCTGCTGCATCTCGGCCCCGGCCTCGCCAACGGCCTCGCCAATCTGCACAACGCCAAGAAGGCGAATTCCGGCATCGTCAACATCGTCGGCCAGCACGCGGTCTATCACATCGAGTACAACGCGCCGCTGACCTCCGATATCGAAGGCCTCGCGCGGCCGATGTCGCACTGGGTGCGCACCTCGCCGGATTCGAAATCGGTGGCGAAGGATGGCGCGGCGGCGATCGCGGCGGCAAGCTCGTCGCCGGGGCAGATCGCGACGCTGATCCTTCCCGCCGACACCGCATGGAACGAAGCCGATGGCATCGCGCAGGTTCAGCACGAGCAGCAGAAGCCGACTTATTCGCCGCAGGCAGTCGATGGCGCTGCGAAGATCCTCAAGAGCGGCGAGCCGACGCTGCTGCTGCTGACCGGCGGCGCGCTGACGGAAGCGGGTCTTGAACTTGCGCAGCGCATCGCCGGCAAGACCGGCTGCAAGGTGATGGGCCAGACCTACAACCCGCGTATGGCGCGCGGCCGCGGGCGCTTACACATCGAGCGCGTTACGTATGTGATCGAGTCGGCGCTGCCGATCCTGAAGGAGTTCAAGAACATCATCCTGATCGAGGCGAACGATCCGGTGGCGTTCTTCGCCTACCCGAATAAGCCGAGCCTGCTGAAGCCGGAAGGCTGCAACGTGCATCGCATGACCGAGGGCGGCGAGAATTCCGTCGCCGCGCTGGAAGCGCTGGCCGGCGCACTCGGCGCGAAGGCAGCCGACGTCAAGCCGCAGCAGAAGGCTGAGATTGCCAAGCCAACCGGCGCGCTCAACCACGCCTCGATCGCACAGGCGATCGCGTGCGCGATTCCGGAGAACGCGATCGTCATCGATGAATCGATCACCACCGGCCGCGGCTTCTTCCCGCCGACGGCGGTGGCCGCGCCGCACGACTGGCTGCAGAACATGGGCGGATCGATCGGCTTCTCGACGCCGGTGGCAACCGGCGCCGCAGTCGCATGTCCGGACCGCAAGGTGATCTGCATGGTCGGCGATGGCAGCTCGATGTACACGATCCAGTCGCTGTGGACGCAGGCGCGCGAGCAGCTCGACGTCGTGACCATCGTGTTCGCCAATCGCATTTATCAAATCCTGCGCGGCGAATTCGACGGTGTCGGCGCGGGCCAGCCCGGCCAGAAGGCGATGGATATGCTCAAGATCGACAACCCGGCGATTGACTTCGTCTCGCTCGCCAAGGGCATGGGCGTGCCGGGCCGCGCGGTCGATACGGCGGACGACTTCAACGCCGCGCTTGCGGCGGCGATCGCCCACAAGGGGCCGTACCTGATCGAAGTGCGGTTCTGAGAATCCTCGTCATTGCGAGGAGCGCGTAAGCGCGATGAAGCAATCCGGCCTCGAGAACTGGATTACTTTGGCCCCATAGGCGAGCGAGGCGACGCCGTTCTTCGAGCGGCTATGCCTCGCAATGACGAAGCAGGGCCTCACCTGTCATGTTCGCGCCATTTCAAGGGCCCCGTCAGCATGCCGCGGGCCCTGAATCCGCCGCAGACGATACCTATCTATCTGGTGTGGCGGTTCAGAAGTCCGCATTGTCTTTCAGCAACTTCCTTGTGCGGACTTCTGAACCAAAGCCACACCAGAGTTGTTAACTGCTAGTGTCCTTCGATTCCGAAGTTCGTTGAATGAGTTGTTGCAAAGTGATGCGAACTTCGGAATCGGGAGACTAGCTATGAGCGCCATTGACCCTCCTGCTGGACCCAATCCCGTGAGTGCAGATTCCAAAGCCGAACTCGACCGCCATCTCGAATGGTTTCAGGAGCGGCTGCCCGAGCGGCTGGCGAACTGCGTGCGCTGGCTGCGCAAGCCGTCGTCGATCTTCTGGCGCATTCCGATTTCGCTGGTGCTCATCGTCGGCGGCATTTTCAGCTTCCTGCCGGTGCTCGGCATCTGGATGCTGCCGCTCGGCCTCATTCTGATCGCGCAGGACATTCCCTTCCTGCAGCCGCCGATCGTGCGCCTGCTCAGCTGGGCGGAGCGCAAGTGGATGGAGCGCAAGGCGCGCTCGGACAATCCGCAGAAATAGTGCAGCAGAAATATTCTGACGGGTTATTATGCCGCGCGGCGGCGCTGAGGACGCGCGCGGCTGCGCCTGCGTCCTGTCTTGCGCGTCGAGCCTTGTGCTCGCCTCGCATGCGGTTTGCCGAGGCTTTGCCGGAGCGCGTCCATCAGGTCGGTCACCTCGGCGCTTTCGCGCTTCTCCGGTTTTGCCTCAATGGTCTTGCCGGCGGCTTTTTTCTTTACCAGCGCCTTCAGTGCCGTCTCGTACTTGTCCTTGAACTTGTCCGGATCGAACGTCGCGGACTTGGTTTCGAGGATGTGCGCGGCGAGATCCACCATGTCCTTTGAGACGCGCGGCGTCTTGATGTCGTCGAAGTAGTCGGCCTCGTCGCGCAGCTCGTATGGATAGCGCAGGGTTGTGCCGAGCAATCCCTTGCCGAGCGGCTTCAGCGCGATGACGTGCTCGCGGCTGGTCAGAACCACGCGAGCAAGCGCGACCTTGTCCTGCCGCTTCATGGCATCGCGGATGACGGCAAATGCATCGGTCCCGGCCTTGCCGGTGGGCGCGATGTAATAGGGGCGGTCGAAGTAGCGCTGATCGATCTCGTCCTCCGGCACGAACTCGTCGATCTCGATCGTATGTGTGCTTTCGAGCTGAACGGCGTCGAGTTCATCTTCGTCGATCTCGACGTAGCGGCCCTTGCTGACCTCGTAGCCTCGGCCTTTCTGCTCGCGCTCGACGACGCGTCCGGTCTCCGAATCGACCATCTGCTGTCGTAGCCGGTTGCCGGTCTTTTTATTGATCTGGTGAAAGCGCGTTTTCTCGGCTGTGGTCGACGCCGGATAGAGCGCCACCGGGCATGAGACGAGCGAGAGCTTGAGATAGCCTTTCCAGTAGGCGCGCGGTGCCATCGTTT
>JBEIPX010000516.1:0-2256 GCA_040376815.1 Bradyrhizobiaceae bacterium | reverse complement strand
TTGAAGGCGCCGCCGATCCTCGTGCTCGACGAAGCGACGTCGGCGCTCGACAGCCACACCGAGCGCGAAATCCAGGACTCGCTTGAAAAGGTGTCGCGCAACCGCACCTCGCTCGTGATCGCGCATCGGCTGTCAACTATCGTCGGCGCGGACGAGATCATCGTTCTCGACCAGGGACGCATCGCCGAGCGCGGCACGCATCCGGAGCTGCTCATCGCGAACGGCTTGTATGCCAGCATGTGGAACAGGCAGCGGGAGGCAGAGGCGGCGCGCGAGAAGCTGGCGCAGATCGACGACAACAACGCAGCTCCAAATCGAGCCCCGCCTCCCGTGGAGGACGGGCCGGAAGCAGCCGCAAATTCGGGCCCAGGCCCGGAACCGGCGCTGGTCAGGCCCGCAGCGGCAGAGTAGTTTCCCGCCTCAAATTCATCGTCCGGAGGCGATTCCGTCCATGATGGCCGGAAGCCCCGGGCCTCGACTGGTGATCAATGTCTATCGTCAATTCCGTTCGCGCGCAGATTCCACCGATCCACCCCGAAGGCTATCCGTTCATCGGCGGCTTTGCGCTGGCGAGCCTGGTCCTGTTCTGGATCTGGACGCCGCTTGGCTGGATCGGCACCGTGCTGACCGTATGGTGCGCGCTGTTCTTCCGCGATCCGGTGCGCGTGACGCCGACGCGGGAAGGGCTTGTGGTGTCGCCGGCCGACGGCCGTGTCTCGATGGTGACGCATGTCGTGCCGCCTGCCGAGCTTGGCCTTGGCGACAAGCCGCTGCCGCGTGTTTCGATCTTCATGAGCGTCTTCAACTGCCACGTAAACCGTGCGCCGGTCGCCGGCCGCATCGAGCGGATCGCGTACCGCCCCGGCAAGTTTCTCAACGCCGAACTCGACAAGGCGAGCGAGGACAACGAGCGCAATTCGATGGTGATCGCCACGTCCAGCGGGCGGATCGGCGTCATCCAGATCGCCGGTCTCGTCGCGCGGCGGATTGTCTCATTCGTTCGCGAAGGGCAGGAATTGGCGGCCGGAGAGCGCTTTGGCCTGATCCGGTTCGGCTCGCGGCTCGACGTTTTCCTGCCGGAGGGGTCCAAAGCGCTGGTTTCCGAGGGGCAAACCGCCGTGGCGGGTGAAACCGTGCTGGCGGACTTCCGGATCGGTGACGGCGGACGGACCTACCGCGTCGATTAACCATCGCGGTGCTGGTTTGAAGCCCATGTTCCACCGTCATGGCGGGACAGGGCGGCGATTGCTATATTGAGTTCATGGCCCTGTCTCCCGAGTCTCCGCGCCCCGACCAGCGCCGCCGCCGCTTCCGCCCGATCCCGGTGCGGATGCTGGTGCCGAACGTCATTACGCTGCTGGCGCTCTGCGCGGGCCTGACCGCAATCCGGCTTGCGATCGAGGGGCGGCTCGAACTGGCGCTGGCGGCGATTGTGTTCGCTGCCGTACTCGACGGCATCGACGGGCGTGTCGCGCGGCTGATCAAGGGCCAATCGAAATTCGGCGCCGAGCTCGACAGCTTGGCCGACTTCGTCAACTTCGGCGTCGCGCCGGGATTGATCCTCTATTTCTGGCAGCTCAACGACCTCAAAAACGTCGGCTGGATCGCGGCGATGGTGTACGCCATCAGCGGCGGTCTTCGTCTGGCGCGTTTCAACGCGACGATGGACGATCCGAACAAGCCGCCGTTCGCGGGCAATTTCTTCACCGGCGTTCCGGCGCCGCTCGGCGCACTGTGCGTGCTGCTGCCGATGTATCTGTCCTTCATCGGCTTCAACGCGCTGCCGGTCGTCGTCATCGCGCTCTATACGCTGCTGATCGCATTCCTGATGGTGTCGCGTCTGCCGGTGTTCTCCGGCAAGATGGTCGGCACCCGGGTGGCGCCCGAGATGGTGCTGCCGGTGTTCGTGCTGGTCGTTCTCTTCATCGCGTTGCTGATCAGCTATCCGTGGCATCTGCTGTCCGGCGGATCGCTCTTGTATCTGCTCAGCCTTCCGTTCGGATGGTGGTCCTATCGCGAGCAGGCGCGCCGTTACGCGGAGGCCGGTGCGGCGCCCGCTGCAACGGCTGATGTGTCCGGGACGGAAACGCCGTACAGCGCGTCCAGCACCGAGCGCCCCGGCGACGATCGTCCCCCGCGCCTGAACTGAGCTCTCGCTCTTGACCAAGAACCGGCTGTTTCTGCCGGTTTCTTCAACTCTCCGCCGCAACCGGGATCCCGTTTTGCGTAACGACAGCGGTTGTGTATCCTCGTCAG
>JBEIPX010000243.1:0-5347 GCA_040376815.1 Bradyrhizobiaceae bacterium | reverse complement strand
CTTCGGGAGAAATGACGCTGTAAATCGCGTGTTCAAGCATCAAAACGCGATCAGCAGCCGCGATCGCGATCGCGCCGCCCGAGCCGCCTTCGCCGATGATGATCGACACGTTTGGAACGCCGAGGTTGAGACAGGCCTCGGTCGATCGCGCGATGGCTTCCGCCTGACCGCGCTCTTCCGCGCCGATGCCGGGATAGGCGCCTGCGGTATCCACCAGCGAGAGCACAGGGATGCCGAAGTGATCGGCCATTTCCATCAGCCGCACGGCCTTGCGATAGCCTTCGGGCCGCGCCATGCCGAAGTTGTGCTTGAGCCTGCTTTCGGTGGTCGATCCTTTTTCCTGTCCGATCACGCAGATGCTCTCACCGCCGAAGCGGCCGAAGCCGCCGACCATCGCCTCGTCGTCGCCGAACTTGCGGTCGCCGGCGAGCGGTGTGAAATCGGTGATCAGTCCCTGAATGTAATCGGCGCAATGCGGTCGCTGCGGATGCCGCGCGACCTGCGTCTTCTGCCAGGGAGTGAGATTGGCGTAGAGCTCGTCGAGCGCCTGCGCCGCCCTCTCCTCGATGCGCGCAACCTCTTCGCTGATTTCGCTGCCGCTGGCCGCAAGCGCGCGCAGTTCATCGACCTTGGCGTCGAGTTCGGCGACGGGCTTTTCAAAATCGAGATAGCTTCGCATTGGGTCCGGCATTGAATGGAAGATAATGCTTGTTCCGCAAAAATGGACTCCCGTTATTGCGGTGCTCGGCACAAGCTGTTGATGGTAAGGGCTTTCTTGCGGCGGCGGCCCGGGCCCGCAGCCGGGCTCAAATCGCTGCCCCAGGACACCATCGGGGTCCGCGAGCGGGCGGAAACTGGCCTCAGGGGTTCCTCAAGTCAAGCTGGTGGAGACAGAAATACCAGCGAGGGAATCATTTCTCCGCCAACGGGTGAAGGTCCCGCACCAGGCTCTTCAGCCGTTCCTCGACCACATGCGTATAAATCTGCGTTGTCGAGATGTCGGTGTGGCCGAGCAGCGTCTGCACGATCCGCAGGTCGGCGCCGTTATGGAGCAGGTGACTCGCGAACGCATGGCGCAGGACGTGCGGACTGACGAGCCGCGGCGCAAGGCCGGCGGCGAGCGCGAGGTCTTTCAGCTCGCGGGCGAAATGCTGCCGCGACAGATGACCGCTCTCGCCGAACGACGGGAACAGCCATTTCGATTGCGCTGCTCCGGCTGTCTTGCCTTTCCGCGATTGATCGATAGCCGCGAGATAGTCGGCCATGGATTGCTTGGAGGCTTCGTTGAGCGGAACGAGCCGTTCCTTGTCGCCCTTGCCGCGCACGACGATCATCCGCGCGTCGCGCCGCGCCGCCGACAACGGCAGCGATACGAGTTCCGAGACGCGCAGGCCGGTTGCGTACAAGACCTCCAGCAAGCATGCGAGACGCTTGCCGCGCAGCGTTTGCAGCGGCGATCGATCGGGCGTCTCGGCAAGCTCTTTCGCTTTGCCCAGCAATCGATCCACGTCGGCGATCGACAGCACCTTCGGCAGGCCGCGCCCGCGCTTCGGGCCGGACAGGATCGCGGCCGGATCGTCCTTGCGTATGCGCTCGTTCAGCATGAAGCGGTAGAGATGCCGGATCGCCGACAGCCGCCGCGCGACGCTCGCCGACTTGAAACCGCGGGTATCGAGGTCGGCGAGGAACGCGCGCAGATCGTCGGTGCTGGCCGCAGCGAAGCTCGACTTGCGGTTGCCAAGAAACGAGGAGAGGTCTTCGAGGTCGCGGCGGTAGGCGGCCAGGGTGTTGTCGCCGGCGCCTTGCTCCGCCGCCAGCATGTCGAGAAACAGCGCCGTCAGCCGGACATCGGTGGTCTTGGCGTTGGGGGACTTCGCAGCCGGCATATAGCCCTCGCAAGCCAGCTTATCTCTTCAGGAACCGGTCGGGCGGAACGGTGACCGTCAGCTCGCGCGGTTTCGGTTCGACGAGATTCGCCAGCGCATAGATGCCGCCGTAGATCAGCCCGCCGATGATGCCGACCACGGTCAGAAAGCGAATCAGGCTTGGCATGGCGTCAACCGGCTTCGA
This sequence comes from Bradyrhizobiaceae bacterium, assembly GCA_040376815.1. GTDB lineage: Bacteria > Pseudomonadota > Alphaproteobacteria > Rhizobiales > Xanthobacteraceae > SG-bin9. Next base: position 3,277 of record JBEIPX010000243.1, on the reverse strand, counting down.
ATTGGATCACCGCGAGAGTACCAACATGTTCGCATCTGGAGCGCAAGACACTGCCCGAGCCACTGGCGAGGGGGTGCGGAGGGGTAGTATAGAAAGCCTCAAGGGCCGCACTGATGGCCGTAAGGTTGAGATGACGGAAACCGCTTCTTCGCAGCAGACTTCTCCGCAGCCGGCGTGCGTCCCCGCGGATGCGGATACCCGGCGTGCGCTCGGCGATCGCTCGGTGGTACTCGTCGGCATGATGGGTGCCGGAAAGTCGACCATCGGCCGGCGTCTGGCCGCGCGGCTGCAGCTGCCGTTCGTCGATGCCGATCACGAGATCGAGGCGGCAGCCGGCATGTCGATCCCGGACATCTTTGCCGCCCATGGCGAGCCGTATTTCCGCGACGGTGAGGCGCGGGTGATCGCGCGTCTGCTCGACAACGGGCCGTCGGTGCTGGCGACCGGCGGCGGCGCGTTTCTGCGCGAGGAGACGCGTGAGCGGATCGCCAACCGCGGCGTTTCGATATGGCTGCGGGCCGACGCCGACATCGTGCTCCGCCGGGTCAAGCGCCGCGCCGATCGCCCACTGTTGCAGACGGCCGATCCGGCTGCGACGATCGAGCGGTTGATCGCCGAGCGCACGCCGTTCTATCAGCAGGCCGACATCGAAATTCTGTCGCGCGACGTTCCGCACGAGAAGATCGTGGACGAATGCGCCGAAGCGCTGCACGCCAGACTCTGCAGCGGCGCCGGAGCCGGAAGCCCATGACTGCATCAACAACAATCGCATCGACAATGACCGCGCCCGTCAAATCCAGCGATCCGATCGTCGTCGATGTCGCGCTCGGCGACCGCGCCTACGATATCGTCATCGGCCGTGGCGTTCTTTCGTCGCTCGGCCGGCGCATCGCCGATCTGCGGCCGGGTGCGCGCACGGCGATCGTCACCGATCATGCGGTGGCGAAGCACTGGCTGCCGCAGACCGAAGCTGCATTGGCCGAAGCCGGCATCGCCACGTCGCGCATCGTTGTCGGTGAAGGCGAGGCATCGAAAAGCTACGCGGTGCTCGAGCAGGTCAGCGAAGCGCTGATCGGGGCGAAGATCGAGCGCAACGATCTGGTGATTGCGCTTGGCGGCGGCGTCGTCGGCGACCTCGCCGGTTTCGCGGCAGCGGTGGTGCGGCGTGGCGTCGATTTCGTGCAGGTGCCGACCTCGCTGCTGGCGCAGGTCGATTCGTCCGTTGGCGGCAAGACCGGCATCAATTCGCCGCACGGCAAGAATCTCGTCGGCGCGTTTCACCAGCCGGTATTGGTGGTCGCCGATACGTCGGTGCTCGACACGCTCTCGCCGCGCCAGTTCCGCGCCGGTTATGCGGAGGTCGCAAAGTACGGCGCGCTCGGCGACGCAGCGTTCTTCGCGTGGCTGGAGGCGCATCACACCGAGATTGTCAGCGGTGGTAGCGCGCGCGAGCATGCCGTCGCCACGAGCTGCCGCGCCAAGGCTGCGATCGTCGCCCGCGACGAGCGCGAGACCGGCGATCGCGCGCTGCTCAACCTCGGTCACACCTTCGGGCATGCGCTGGAAGCAGCGACCGGGTTCTCCGACCGTCTGTTTCATGGCGAGGGCGTCGCTGTCGGCATGGTGCTGGCCGCTGAACTCTCTGCCGAACTCGGCTTGATGCCGCAGGCCGACGCCGATCGGCTTCAGAAACATCTCGCGGCGGCGGGGTTGCCGACGCGGTTGCAGGATATCGCGGGTCTGAAGCAGGAAGGTCTTGCGGATGCCGATACGCTGATGGCGCTGATGGGCCAGGACAAGAAGGTGAAGCGCGGCAAGCTCACCTTCATCCTGATGCGCGCGATCGGCCAGGCCTTCATTGCTCCGGATGTCGATCCGTCGCGCGTGCGCGATTTTCTGGCGCGGGAACTGTCGCGCGATCATCGTTAAGGGCAAGCCATGCTCTGGATTTCCTTTTTTGTCGTGCTGGGATGTCTCTGCATCTCGGCTTTTTTCTCCGCCAGCGAAACGGCGCTCACCGGCTCGTCCCGCGCGAGCATGCTGCGGCTCGAGAAGCAGGGCATTCGCGAAGCCGGTATCGTCGGCCGCCTGCTCGGCGCGCGCGAGCGCATGATCGGCGGCATCCTCATCGGCAACAACCTCGCCAACATCGGTGCGTCGGCGCTGGCGACCGGCGTGCTCACCGTTCTGTTCGGTGAAGTCGGCGTGCTTTACGCAACCGCGGTGATGTCGGTGCTGGTGATCATCTTCGCCGAGGTGCTGCCGAAAACCATCGCCATCAACGCGCCGGATCGCGTCGCGCTGATCGTCGCACGGCCAATGAGCTGGCTCGTCATGATCCTTGCGCCGGTGCTGACGGTGGTCGAGGCGATCGTCCGCGCGCTACTGAAGCTGTTTCGGGTGTCGGCCGGCAACAACGAGAATCTGCTGTCGCCGACCGAGCGCATTCGCGGCGCGGTCGATCTGATTCATCACGAGGGCGGCGTGGAGAAGCAGGATCGCGACATGCTCGGCGGCCTGCTCGATCTTGCCGAGCTTCAGGTGTCGGACGTGATGGTCCACCGAACAGAAATGGTGATGATCAACGCCGATCTTCCGGCCGAGGATCTGGTGCGCGAAGTGCTCGCCACCGAATACACGCGCATTCCGCTCTGGCGCGAGAAGCCGGAGAACATCGTCGGCGTGCTGCACGCGAAGGATCTCCTGCGGGCGATCCGTTCCGCCGACGGGGAGATATCGAAGGTCGACGCGGTTAGCATCGCCTCGCCGCCGTGGTTCGTGCCGGAGATGCGGCCGCTCTCCGAACAGCTCAAGGCATTCCGCCGACGCAAGACGCACTTTGCGCTGGTGGTCGACGAATACGGCGAGATGGAAGGTCTCGTGACGCTCGAGGATATTCTGGAAGAGATCGTCGGCGATATTTCCGACGAGCACGACATCGTCGTCGCCGGCGTTCGCGCGCAGCCTGATGGGTCAGTCGTGGTCGACGGCTCGGTGCCGATCCGCGATCTCAATCGCGCGATGGACTGGCATCTGCCGGACGAGGAAGCGACGACCATTGCGGGGCTCGTCATTCACGAGGCGCGATCGATTCCCGAGCGCGGGCAGAACTCCACCTTTCACGGTTTCCGATTCCGCGTGCTTCGCCGCGAGCGCAATCGCATCACGGCGCTGCGCATCGTGCCAGTGCCGAAAGAGGCTGAAATTGAGGACAAGCGTCCGCGCCGGGCGGGTACGTCGTTCTGAGGTGATTTCGGCTCGTCAGGCGGCCGTTTCG
>JBEIPX010000593.1:0-1526 GCA_040376815.1 Bradyrhizobiaceae bacterium | reverse complement strand
GCTGCGCTCCTCGCAATGACGAAGCAAAATGTGCGTATTGCCATCCCTCCCCTCAATGGGAGGGAGAACAGCGCGTCATACTCAGTCGTCATCACCGGGCTTGACCCGGTGATCCATCTTTCTTCGGAAGGCGAGATGGATTGCCGGGTCAAGCCCGGCAATGACGAGTCAGAACAAGTAATGACAACGCGCTCCCTCTCCCCGTAAACGGGGCGAGGTGAAAGATTGATCGCTTTAGCTTGCCTTCGCCGTCTTCTTCCGTGCGACCTTCTTCGCGGGCGCTTGCGCCAGCGCGGCATCGCGGCCGATGTCGAGGATCTGCGAGGAGAGTTCGCCGCTGCCGGCGACGCGCGACATCAGGATCGTGCCCATCATGGTCGCGAGCGCGGCGATCGCCTGTTCGCGCGCCTCCTTCGCCGGGCCCGGCAGTTGCGCCGCCAGCGTGTCGATCATCCGCTCGAGCTGGCCGAGAAACATCTTGCGCGCCTTCGGCCCCTCGCGCGTCGCTTCCGAGCCCAGCGTCGCCATGGTGCAGCCGTGTCCGGGATTGTCGCGATGCTGCGGTGTGAGGTAGGCGCGCACCAGCGCCTCGAACCGCTCGTCCTCCGGCGCGCGCGCGACGATATCACCCCAGCGCTCGCGCGAGCGGTCCATCGCGTAATTCAGCGCCTCGATCACCAGCGCCTCGCGCGACTTGAAGTGCGCGTAGAAGCCGCCATGCGTCAGCCCTGCCTCCTTCATCAGGTCGGCAACGCCGATGCCCTGCGCGCCCTTTTCGCGCAACTGCACCGCCGCGTTCTTGACAATCCGCGCATGCGTTTCGGCCTTGTGATCCTTGGAATAGCGCATTGCCTGTCCATGATATGATTGGAGCCATATGAATAGTACAAACCGCCGCCGAAATGAAGGTTGCCTTTTCAACCAATTCGCCGCGTCATTTGGAACCATTAGAAACCGCCGGAAAATGACGCGGCGCGCAAATCATCAATACGGGACCAAACGATGGACATGCTGAACGACTACTGCGGGATCACGCGCGACGAACGCGGGCTGGTGCGGCTGACGATCTGCAACGCAGGTAAGCTCAACATCCTCGGCACCCCGGTGATCGAGGGCCTGACCGCCGGCCTGAAGCAGGTGGCGAAAGGCCCCGGCCGCGTGCTTGTGATCGCGGGCCAGAGCGAACGCAGCATGATCGGCGGCGCCGATATCAAGGAAATGGCGGCGCTCGATCAAAAGGGTGCGGAAGCCTTCATCACGCGGCTGCGCGATCTGTGCAATGCGGTGCGCGCGGTGCCGTTTCCGACCATCGCCCGCATCCCCGGCTACTGCCTCGGCGGCGGCCTCGAATTCGCCGCCTGCTGCGATATCCGCGTCGCGACGCAGTCGGCGATGTTCGGCATGCCGGAAGTGAAGGTCGGAATACCGTCGGTGATCCAGGCGGCGCTGTTGCCGCGCCTGATCGGCTGGGGCCGCACCAACTGGCTTTTGCTCACCGGCGAAAACATCGATGCGCAAACCGCGCT
>JBEIPX010000144.1:0-7328 GCA_040376815.1 Bradyrhizobiaceae bacterium | reverse complement strand
GTCTGCACATACTGCGCGCCCTTAGCCGCGGCCTCGCGGATCAGGTCTGTGCCCTGCTTGAGGCTGGCCTCGGGCGTGAGGAAGGTGCGCATCTGCACCATCGCCGCCTTGAACGTCGGCTTCGTCTCGCTCGCGGAAGGGCCGTTCACGCTGTGGCTCCGGCGAGCAGGTCGTCGAGTTTGCCTTCGCGATCGAGCGCGTAGAGGTCGTCGCAGCCGCCGACGTGCCGTCCGCCGATGAAAATCTGCGGATAGGTCGAGCCGCCCGACGCGCGCTGAACCATCTCCTGCCGCCAGTCCGGATTGATCGCCACGTCGAATTCCTTGAACGCGGCCTGCTTGCGCGTCAGCAGCGATTTGGCGGCGCTACAGTAGCCGCAACCGGGGCGAGTGTAGATTTCAACGGCGATAGACATGCGGTCCTCAACGGCGATGAAGTGCCGATTATATAGGATTTCCAAAGGGCTCTACAACCCGCGCGAATACCAGCACCTCCACCTGCGCGGCGCGTGCCCGCAGCAGCGCGCGGGCGCAGGCGTCGACGGTCGAGCCGGACGTCAGCACATCGTCGACCAGGAGGATGCGGCGGCCGCGCACCTGGGGCCTGTATTCAGGTGGCACCGCGAAGGCGCCCTGGACGTTGGCGGCGCGTTCCGCCTTCGAAAGGCCGATCTGCTGCGCGGTTTGCCGGGTGCGTTTCAGAAGCAGCGGATCGAGCGGCAGGCCGCTCGCCTGCGCGATCGTCTTGGCGAGATGGCCGGACTGATTGTAGCGGCGGCTCCAGCCGCGCCGCCAGTGCAGCGGTACCCGAACGACGACGTCGGCATGCGTGACAAGCTCGTGTCCGGCGCGCTCCATCCATCGGCCCATGATCGGCGCGAGATCGATGCGGTCCTGATATTTCAACGCGTGCACGAGGGTGCGGGCGACATCATCGTAGCGCACCGCGGCGCGGGCGCGGCGATACGAGGGCGGGTTGGCGATGGCCTCCATCGACAGCAGGCCCGGCCCCGGGTCGTAGACGAATGGAACGCCGAGCCGCTCGCAAAACGGCGGAGCGATGAACGACAGCTTCGACCAACAATGCGCGCAGACCCCGGCACCGGCCACCGGTGAACGGCAGGCGGCGCAGAGGGTTGGCAGCGCGATGTCGAGTGCGACCCGCGACGCGCGTGACCACAGTTCACGCGCGGCTTCGCCCGCTCCGCGCAGGCGATGCCCGATCCGGCTCGAGGAGATCGCGTTCAGTTCCATGGCAAGTCCCTGCGCGGATTGTGCGGCTCGTACTTGCTCGTTTGCTAGAGCCAGAATTGGCCATGTCTGCTAGATGGGGCCGACATGACACCGCCAACGCCGCCTCTGCTGTTCGATGTGAAAGCGCTCCGCCAGCGGCGGCAGCGTGCGGAACGTGTTGGTGCGGCCACCTTTTTGCGCGACCGGGTATCCGAAGACCTGGTCGAGCGTCTGGCGGTGGTCGTGCGTGACTTTCCGCTCGCGGCCGATCTCGGCACGCCGGGTTCGGCGCTTGCCGATCCGAAGGCCGCTCGGGTCGATCAACTGAAGCATGTGGATCTGCTCGATGCATCCGGTGAGGCGTTGGGCCTTGCGCCAGCGTCGCTCGATCTCGCCGTCTCGGTATTGGCGTTGCATCTCGTCAACGATATGCCGGGCGTCATGGCGCAGGTGCGCCGTGCGCTGAAGCCGGACGGCCTGTTTCTCGCCGCGCTGCTCGGTGGCGATACGTTGACGGAACTACGGCAGGCGTTCGCCGCGGCCGAGGCGGAGGTCGAGGGCGGGGTATCGCCGCGCGTCGCACCGTTCGCGGATCTGCGCGATCTCGGCGCGCTGCTGCAACGGGCAGGGTTCGCGTTGCCGGTCGCCGATGTCGATCGCATCGTCGTGCGCTACGACAGCGCGTTCGCGCTGATGCAGGATTTGCGGCGGATGGGAGCAACCAACGCTCTCGTCGAGCGGCGCAAGTCGCTCTCGCGGCGTTCGACGCTGCTGCGGATGGCGCAAATTTATGCCGAGCGCTTCGCTGATCCGGACGGCCGCATTCGCGCGACCTTCGATGTGGTGTGGCTATCGGGCTGGGCGCCGCACGAGAACCAGCAGAAGCCGCTGAAGCCGGGCTCGGCGCAGATGCGGCTGGCGGATGCGATCAAGCCAAAGACTTAAAGCAACAACCCGGTCAGGTGCGGGATCAGCGGCAGGTCGGCCGGCGGCATCGGATAGTCGCGCAGCTTGTTGGCGCGCACCCAGGCGAGGTTCTGGCCCTCGCGCGAGGTGACGTCGCCGCTCCAGCGACGGCAGATGTACAGCGGCATCAGCAGATGGAAGTCGTCGTAGGCGTGACTCGCGAACGTCAGCGGCGCGAGACATGGCTCGGTGACGTCGATGCCGAGTTCTTCCTTCAATTCGCGGATCAGCGCCTGCTCGGGCCGTTCGCCGGCATCGACCTTGCCGCCCGGAAATTCCCAGAGGCCGGCGAGTTGCTTACCCTCGGGCCGCTGCGCGATCAGGACGCGGTTGTCCGCATCGATCAGCGCGACGGCGACGACGAGGATCAGCTTCATCACGAACGGTAATCGCCGTTGATGGCGACGTATTCCTTGGTGAGGTCGCAGGTCAGCACGCGGTCGCGGCCCTTGCCGAGCCCCAATGCGACCTTGATCTGGATCGTCTCGTTCTTCATCGCCTCGGAGACTTCGGCCTCGTTGTAGGACGGATCGCGCGCGCCCTTGGAGGCGACGCGGATGCCGTTGAACGAGATCGAGAGCTTGTCGCGGTTGGCGGGCTGGCCGGCCTTGCCGACCGCCATCACCACGCGGCCCCAGTTCGCGTCCTCGCCGGCGATCGCGGTCTTCACCAGCGGCGAGTTCGCGATCGACATGGCGATCTTGCGCGCGGAGGTTTTCGTGGTCGCGCCCTCGACCACGACTTCGACGAGCTTGCGCGCACCCTCACCATCGCGGGCGACCTGCTCGGCAAGGTTCGCGAGCACGTCGTTGAAGGCTTTCACGAAAGCTTTCAGCTTCGGATCGCTGGCACGGGTGATATTCGGTGCGCCATCAGCGGCAGCGGCTCCTGTCGCGAACGCCAGCAGTGTGTCGGATGTCGACGTGTCGCCATCGATGGTGACCGCGTTGAATGTGTCGGCGACGCCGCCTTTCAGCAGCGCTTGCAGTGCGGGCGCTGCGATCGGCGCATCGGTGAAGACGAACGACAGCATCGTCGCCATGTCCGGCGCGATCATGCCGGCGCCTTTGGCCATGCCGTTGATCGTGACCGTCGCCTTGCCGAGTTTCACTTTCGCGGTTGCGACTTTCGGAAACGTGTCGGTGGTCATGATCGCCTTCGCCGCTTCCAGCCAGCGGTCGGGCGCGACTTCACCCGCGAGCGTTTCCAGCACGCCGTTGAATTTCCTTGCATCGAGCGGCTCGCCGATGACGCCGGTGGAGGCGAGGAAGATTTCGCCGGTCTTGCAGCCGGCCGCCTTCGCCGCGATGTCGGCGGTCAGCGCGGTCGACTGCTTGCCGGTCTTGCCGGTGAAGGCATTGGCGTTGCCGGAATTGACGACGAGTGCGCGGGCGGTCTTGCCCTTGAGCTTGGCGCGGCACCATTCGACCGGCGCTGATGGGCACTTCGATGTGGTGAAGACGCCGGCAACCGTCGTGCCTTTGCTGAACAGTGCCAGCAGCACGTCCGTGCGTCCCTTATAGCGGATGCCGGCCGCCGCCGTGCCAAGACGCACGCCGCGGATCGCGGGCATGTCGGGGACTGATTTCGGGGCGAGGGGGGAGACAGAGGTGGACATGTGAGGCACTCGGCGAAAACCCTCTCCCCTTGTGGGAGAGGGTGGTGAGAACAAGCGAAGCTTGTTCGAGCCGGGTGAGGGGTCATGTGAGGCTCTCCCCTCACCCGCCTTCGCTTCGCGAAGGCACCCTCTCCCACAAGGGGAGAGGGAAGGGAAGCGCCTCGTAGCGTAGAAACTTACTTCTTCGGTGGGGCCATCGCGCCGCCCGGAGGGGCCATGGCGCCACCCTTCGGGGTGACGGCCGGTGCCGGGTCGGCCTTTGCCGGCTCGGCCGGCTTTGCCTCGATGCGTTCGACCTTCGCCGTTTCCCGCAGCTTGCCGACGTAATCGGCCTGCGCCTTGCGGGTGACGTAGGTTTCGATCTGCGCCTTCACCTGCTCGAAGTCAGGCGCCTGACGGTTGCGCTTGTCCTCGACCTTGATGATGTGCCAGCCGAACTGCGATTTCACCGGCGCGGAAATCTTGCCCGGCTCGGTCTCGAACGCGACCTTGGAGAACTCCGGCACCATCTGGTCCTTGGTGAAGTAACCGAGATCGCCGCCGTCCGACGCGCCCGGATCCTTCGATTTCTTCTTCGCAAGCTCAGCGAAGTCGGCGCCCTTCTTCAACTCCTCGGCGACCTGCTTCGCGTCATCCTCGCTCTCGACAAGGATGTGGCGCGCGCGCACTTCCGGCTCGGCGGTGATCTGCTTTGTGGCCTCTTCGTAGACCTTCTTCATGTTTTCCGGCGTCGTCGCCGTCTTGCCCTCGTTGGCGAGCAGGCTCTCCATCAGCAGGCGATCGCGGGCGAAGGCGAGCTTCTTCTTGAAGTCGTCGGTGTCGGCGATCTTCTTGTCGGCTGCGGCCTTCGCGACGATCTTCATGTCGATCAGGAGCGACAGGATGTTGTCGCGCCGCGTCGCCGGGTCCATTTGCTGCAGGCTCGATCCGAGTTCGTCCGCCGCGGTGTCGATGTCGCTCTGGCGAATCTCCGCGCCGTCGACCTTGGCGACTACCGGATCGGCACCCTGGGCGTGGGCCATGGGCCCGGCAAGCAGCGCGAGAGCCAAGCAACCGGCTGTTGCCGCCAGCAGGCCGATGCGGAGGCGGTTGGCCGCTGGGCTCGATGCGGCGGCGGTCGATACCAAGGTCATGGAAATTCCTTGTTTGGGCGCGTCACCTGCGCCTTGTGAAAAGGTCTGTTCGGGGCGCCGGGACACTCGCCCAACCGTTAACGCTTGGCAACGCGAAAAGTCTGTCAAAATCATGATTTTCCGGCGCTATCGGCGTCCGTTGACAAGGGTCCGGCCGGTCCATATTTCTGCCCGGCCAACCCGCTTTGCGCGCCCCCGCGAGAGGTTGCTGTGTCTGCGACAAAACCGGCGCTAATCGCTTGAATGCGTGCGGTTTCCGTCAGCAGGCGGCATTCCGCTTTTTCGGGAAACGCGCTAAGACGGCGTTCGCGCAAGCGGCGCGCGATGGCAACTGAACCCTCCGCGGCCTCGTCCGACCAACACGGGGCAGGGGGTTTGCCCGGCCGCCGGCTCAGTTTCGAGTTGCGCAGTTTCACGATGAGTTGATGGCCGTTACGGCCGATAAAGGCCACGGCGGTAACGCCGGATTGCAAGGACAGGTTTGTGATGATCGGCGCGCTCGCCCGCAAGTTTTTCGGCACCTCCAACGATCGCCGGATCAAATCCTATCAGCCCCGCGTCGATGCCATCAACGCGCTCGAGCCCGAGCTCGTGAAGCTGACCGACGAGCAGCTCAAGGCGCGCACGGACGAATTCCGCAAGCAGCTCGCCGAGGGCAAGACGCTCGACGACATTCTCGTCCCCGCGTTCGCGACCGTTCGCGAAGCGGCCAAACGTACGCTCGGTCAGCGCCACTTCGATGTGCAGTTGATCGGCGGCATGGTGCTGCACGAAGGCGACATCGCCGAAATGAAGACCGGCGAAGGTAAAACGCTGGTCGCGACGCTTCCGGTTTACCTCAACGCGCTCGCCGGCAAGGGCGTGCACGTGGTGACGGTGAACGATTACCTCGCCAAGCGCGACGCCGAATGGATGGACCAGGTCTATTCGTTCCTCGGCCTGACCACCGGCATCATCGTTCACGGTCTCGACGACGGGCAGCGCAAGGCGGCCTATGCCTGCGACATCACCTACGGCACCAACAACGAGTACGGCTTCGACTATCTGCGCGACAACATGAAGTACGCCCTCGACCAGATGGTTCAGCGCGACCACTTCTTCGCCATCGTCGACGAAGTCGACTCGATCCTGATCGACGAAGCGCGCACGCCACTGATCATTTCCGGGCCGCTCGACGACCGCTCGGATTTCTACAACACCATCGACGCCTACATTCCGAAGCTCGACAAGTCCGACTACGACGTCGACGAGAAGCAGCGCACCGTGGCGCTGACCGAAGCCGGCATGGAGAAGCTCGAGAACCTGCTGCGCGATGCCGGCCTGCTCAAAGGCGATTCGCTCTACGACATCGAGAACGTCTCGACCGTGCATCACGTCAACCAGGCGCTGCGCGCGCACTCGCTGTTCACGCGCGACAAGGACTACATCGTCCGCGACGGCGAGGTGGTGATCATCGACGAGTTCACCGGCCGCATGATGCCGGGCCGCCGCTATTCGGAAGGTCTGCATCAGGCGCTGGAAGCCAAGGAGCACCAGCCGATCCAGCCGGAAAACCAGACGCTGGCGTCGATCACGTTCCAGAACTACTTCCGCATGTACGAAAAGCTCGCCGGCATGACCGGTACGGCTGCGACCGAAGCCGACGAGTTCTTCGACATCTACAAGCTCGAAGTGCGCGAGATTCCGACCAACGTGCAGGTGGCGCGCCTCGACGAGGACGATGAAGTCTATCGCACGGCGAACGAGAAGTACGCGGCGATCCTCGCCGAGATCGAGCGGGCGAACGCACGGCTGCAGCCGGTGCTGGTCGGTACGGCGTCGATCGAGAAGTCCGAGACGCTCGCCGAGTATCTGAAGAAGAACGGCTACAAGCAGATCGACTTCGCCGACGCCAAGGCGCTGGAGAAGCTCTACGCCGCGGCGCGCAACAACAAGCCGGCGAAGCTGTTCGCCGTGCTGAACGCGCGCTTCCATGAGCAGGAAGCCTACATCGTCGCCGAAGCCGGTGTTCCGGGCGCGATCACGATCGCGACCAACATGGCGGGCCGCGGCACCGACATCAAACTCGGCGGCTCGCTCGACATGCGCGTGGCGCTCGAGACTGCGGGCATGACCGACGAAGCCGAGAAGGCGGCGAAGGTGGCCGCGATCAAGGCCGACATCGAGGCATTCCGCGCGATCGTGCTGAAGGCGGAAGAGACAGTCGAGATCGAACCCGCCAAGGGCAGCAAGCCGGCGAAGACGATCACCAAGCCGGGCGGCCTCTACATCATCGGTTCGGAACGTCACGAATCGCGGCGCATCGACAACCAGTTGCGCGGTCGCTCCGGCCGTCAGGGCGACCCGGGCCGCTCGAAGTTCTTCCTGTCGCTGGATGAC
>JBEIPX010000085.1:0-9402 GCA_040376815.1 Bradyrhizobiaceae bacterium | reverse complement strand
GAAACGTCATCAGGATCAGATGATCGGTACCACCGAATTCGGTCGGCACCGGAACTGGCGATACCACGAGCTCCATCCAGCGTTCGCCGGGCACATGGTCGAGATAGCTGGCGCGCCGTGTCTCCGCGGTGGCTATCGCCTCGCGCAGCGCCGTGATGATTTCCGGCGACCGGAGCGCGAACTGCGCAAACTCGTTTCGCCGCAGCGCCGGCGCAAGCTGGGCCGCTGCGTCGTTGAAATGCAGAACCCTCCCGGCACGGTCGAGCAGCACCGCAGGGTCCGGCATGCCCGCCACGACGGCGTTGACCATCGCGGTTTCCTGCGAGCCGGCTGTGCGGGACTCGTCCCGCCTGTTCCCTGCCTGACGCAACTGCCAGGGAATCAGGGCCGCCCCGGTGATGCAGATGAAGACTGCAATCGCACGCGGCAGCGTCAGATCGGTGAAGGCGACGAGCGTGGCGAGGGCAAGCCCCCCCGCAAGCAGGATCAGCGCGGATCGCCGCAGCCGGTCTGACCACGGCGCGCTCGCCGCAGACGCAATCGGGTCCGTTTTCTGTCCCGGACGATCAGACATTCTGGTCGCCGCGATCTCCGATGAATGGCGGCTGGCGGCTCGGTTCACCATGGCTTCCAAGACCGGCTTTGCGCCGGTAGCGCGCTCCGAGAATGATCTCCCGAAACGTCAGCAGCATGACGGATGTGACAAACGGCACAATATAATAGAGCATCCGAAACAGCAGCATGCCGGCCAAGAGCTCTTCACGGTCCATCTGCCAGAGGCCAACCAGCATCGCCGCATCGAAAACGCCGAGCCCGCCGGGCGAATGGCTGGCGAAGCCGAGCAGCGTCGCCGAAACAAAGATCACCGCCACCGTGATGAAATCGACGTAAGGCTCGCCCGGCACCAGCGTGTACATGGCCAGCGCGCAGAAACCGAGATCGACGATGCCGATTCCGATTTGCAGCAAGGTCAGCGGCCCGCCCGGCAGAACCACCGACCAGGGTCCGCGGCCGACATTGCGCGGCTTCATCCAGACCCAGATGACGTAACCGACGAGCCCGAGCAGGATGACGATCGCGAAGACGCGATTGAGCCAGACCGGCAGCTTGTCGATGCTCGCCGCAGCTTCGGGATGATAGGCGATGCCGAGCCCGAGCACCGCGGCGTTGCCGAGCCAGAACGTCAGACCGGCTAGGAAACAGATCTTCGCGACGTCGATCGCGTTCAGGCCCCACGCGGAATAGATGCGGTAGCGCACGGCGCCGCCAGTGAAGACGCTCGCACCGACGTTATGGCCGATCGAATAGCTGGTGAATGCGGCCAGCGCCGTCGTCCGGTATGGCACGTCGGTGCGGCCGATCGCCCGCACCGCGAACAGATCGTAGAACGTGAGGGTGAAATAGCCGGCGGCCACGAACAGCGCCGCAAGAAGAACGGATTTCGGCTCGGTCGCCTGCAACGTCTCCCACAGGTCATCGACGTCGATGTCCTGCAGCATGTGAAAGAGAATGTAGCACGCCACCGCAATGATGGTGACGCTGAGCAGGACGCCGAGCTTTTGCAGGATTTGCCGCTCGCGCATGAAGTCGATTGCGCTGCGTAGGGAGTCCAGCATTGAGACCTCGAACGACTCCTCAGACCCGGCTCCGCCCGGAAGGCGGCTCAACGGCGCGAAACCTCACCATATCTGCGGTGTCCTAGCAGAAGCCTCGCCGCGTCGCGAGGGCGCGCGAGGGGAAATCGTTGTATTGACAAAGTTATGAGCCGCTCCCGTCAACAAACTGCGGCAAAGCGGCGCATTCGCCCCGAGGCCCGGCGGGTGCCCGCCGCCGGTGTCAGGCACCATGGCCGGAGGCGGCCCGTGCGGCGGCGCGCGCAATGACCCGCTCACGCAACCATGACCCGGCAACGCATCCAGCGATATAGAGCAGGGCAAGGATCAGCCCGAGATCGAGCCAGTAGCCGAGCCGGCCGGGCAAAAGCCGCGCGATCGCGATCGCGACCAGAAGCGCCACGAGGGCCAGGACCCAGCGCGTTGTCCACACCGACAAGCCCTCGCTGCGGCGAGCGACGGAAATCCAGCCGACGATCAGCCCAAGCAAGGCCGCGGCCAGCAGCCAACCCCAATGCAGCATCACCAGCGTCATCATGACCTACCTCACCACGAAATCGATGCGGCGGTTCTGCGCCTTGCCCTCGGCGGTATCGTTCGACGCGAGCGGCTGCGTACTGCCATATCCGACGGCCGTCAGCCGCTCCGACGAGAGGCCGGCCCGCGTCAAATAATTCAGAACAGCCTCGGCACGCTTCTGCGACAGAGCATTGTTGCCGGTCGCATCGCCGTCGGTGTCGGTGTGACCGCCGATCTCGATATTGGTCGTTGGACAGCGCAGCGTGGTCGCAATCAGGCGATCGAGCAGGCCGACGGAATCGGGTGAGATATCGGCCTTGCCGGACTCGAACCGGATGCGCTCCTTACCCAGCAGCTCCGAGAACAACTGCTGGCAAATGGTAGAATCGACGGAGGACGCGGCCGGCTTCAGCGCGATCTCCGCCTTATAGTTCCAGCCTTGCGGCAACGGCCCGCCCGCGCCTTCGCGAATCTGGTTCGCCGCGACGTCATACAGGGCATCGCCGGAAAGCTTGACCTCACGATCCGAAATGACCAGTGAGCCGGTTGACAGCCGCGACAGCGTCCCGAGCGCGGTTGTAACCGCCGCGGCGAATCCCTGCGGCGCGCCGACGCTCGCTTTCAGATTGTCGACGATCTTTTCTCCGGAAAACTTGCGGCCGATGGCAGCGATGACCGACGCGTGGACAGTGTTGTCCGGCACGTAGCCCGACAGCGTCAGTGTCGCTGCGACCGGGTCCTTGTTAACCTGGAAAATATAGGGCGGCGCCTGGATCGCGTTTTCGGCGATCGAAAAGCCTTCCGGCAGATTCCTCAGCGCCGCGAGAATAGCCTCGCGGCCGCCGATCTCGCGCGCCGTACCGGCGAGTTTGATGCTGCCGTCGGACATCGAAATCTGCGCGTCCTTGAGCCGCACGATCTGGTCGATCAGCAGCATGGCGGCGGCTTCGAATCGCGGCGGCGCCCCCCGCGCAAACGTCATCCGGTCGGAAATCTCGACGCCGGGCAGGTCGGCACGCGCCGCCTCCATCAGCCGCGTCTTGACCGCCGGCAGCGGCGTGTTGCCGCCAAGCGTGACCCGGACCACGTCGCGATTGGCGGTCCAGACGAACGGCTTGGCTTCAGGCAGCAGGCCCGTGGCGTCGTTCACCCGGCGAACACCGGGCACCGCTTCGGCCGCCGCGAGTGCGCTCAGGCGGCCTTGTTCAGAAAACGCGTTCGCCGACAACCGCAGGTCGCGGCCCTCCACGGTCACGCTGGCGCCGTCGAGAACCATATCCTTGATGGCCGCCCGGCCCTGTGCGGACAGGTTCGTTTCCAGCGGCAAAGTGGTGTTCCACCCCGCCAGCGCCCATATCATCACGAGCGGGATGAGCCCTGGGGCCCACCTGCGGCCCCACTTGAAAATTCCAGGCGTTGCATGATCCGGCATCGGACTGAGACAGAACAAACCCTTGAAAGGGTGTCAATTTAGAAATGCGGCCAGCCTGCCCCGGCTCTGAATAACCGTTTCTTCAGCCGTTTGTGCCAGCTATGTCGCAGGACACCCCGACAACCGCGGCCATATGAAACAGCTTCGCAGCAGCATCATCCGGGCGGGTTTGGGCGCGCTCTACTTTACCGGCGCCCATCACGTGCTGAGACCCCTCCTCGCCGGCGCCGGGACGGTGTTCATGCTGCATCACGTCCGCCCGGCACAGACCGGTGCGTTTCAGCCAAATCACCACCTTGAAATCACCCCCGACTTCCTGCGTGCGACCCTCGAGCATGTTCGAGCGCTCGGGGTCGATATCGTGACCATGGACGAGATGGCCCGCCGCCTGACGGCGCGGGATTTCGGCCGCCGCTTCGCCTGTTTCACCTTCGATGACGGCTATCGCGACAACCACGACCACGCGCTGCCGGTGATGCGGGAGTTTGATGCACCGTTCATCGTCTATGTCGCGAGCGACTTCGCGGCCCATCGCGGCAAGCTGTGGTGGGTGACGCTGGAGCGCCTGATCGCAGGAAACGATGCACTCGACGTCGAGATCGGCGGCGCGATCGAGCATATCGATACACGAAGCACCGAGGCTAAGCAGGCTGCTTTCGGCAAATTGCACGACTGGCTCCGCGGCCTGCCGAACGACAAGGAGATTCACCTTGCGCTCGCGGCGCTGTGCATCCGCTACGGCATGGACGCAACGAGCGCCTGCCGCGACCTTTGCATGACGTGGGACGAACTGAAGGACTTCGCAGCCGATCCGCTGGTGACGATCGGCGCGCATACGGTCACCCATTGCCAGCTTGCCAAGGACGACGAGGCGAAAGCCCGCGCGGAAATTGAAACAAGCTGCGCACAGATTGCCGCGCAACTCGGCCGCGCCGTGGACCATTTTGCTTATCCTTACGGCGATCGCAGTGCCGCCGGGACACGCGAGTTCGAGATGACGCGCGCACTTGGCTTCAAGTCGGCAGTCACGACCCGCCCCGGCATGGTCTTCGCAGAGAACGCCGATCATCTGACCGCGCTTCCGCGCATCTCGCTCAACGGGAATTTTCAGGACGAGCGCTTCCTGAGCGTTCTCACCTCCGGCGCCGCCACCGCGATGTGGAACGGCTTCCGCCGTGTCGACGCCGCCTGACCCACTCCGTTCCTTGACTCGCCGATCCGCCTTGCTCACAACGGCAGACAACAAGCCGTCAAAGCACCAGGGAGGCAACAATGTTCAAGGATCTTTTCTCGCTCAAGGGCCGCGTTGCGCTCGTGACTGGCGGTTCGCGCGGTATCGGCAAGATGATTGCCAGCGCGTTTCTCGCGCAGGGTGCCGCAAAGGTATATATCACCGCGCGCAAGGCGGGGCCCTGCGAAGAGACTGCCAAAGAATTAAGCAAGGCCTTTGACGGCGAATGCATCGCGCTACCGATCGACATCTCCACCAATGCCGGCTGCGACAAGCTCGCCGCCGAGATCATGAAGCTCGAACCAAAGCTCGACATTCTCGTCAATAACGCCGGCGCGGCATGGGGCGCGGAGTTCGACGAGTTCCCGGAGAGCGGCTGGGACAAGGTCATGGACCTCAACGTCAAGTCGCTCTTCTTCCTGACCAAGGCGCTTCACAAGCCGCTCCGCGCGGCGGCGAGCGAGCAGCGGCCCGCCAAGGTCATCAATATCGCCTCAATCGACGGTATCTTCGTCAATCCGATGGAGACCTATTCCTACGGCGCCAGCAAAGCGGCCGTGATCCATCTGACGCGGCGCATGGCGGCGAAACTGATCAAGGAACACATCGTCGTTACCGCGATTTGCCCGGGCGCATTCGCGTCCGATATGAACAAGGCTGCGCGCGATCAGGCGGACGAAGTATCTCAACGCATTCCGTCGAAGCGGATCGGCAACATCGACGATATGGGCGGCCTCGCCATCTTCCTCGCGTCGCGTGCGGGTGACTACGTCGTCGGCAACGCGATCGCGATCGATGGCGGCATCGTCTATGCCAGCACCGGCAGCGCGATATCGGGGTGACACGACTCGCAGGCCATGAAGCATCGATCCACGGATAGACGTGTCCAGCCTGACCGGCGCCGATTGCTTCTCCTGACGGCCGCTGCCGCATGGCACGGCCTGACATCTCCGGCAGCGGCGCGACCACCCCGCCTCACGACTGCGGGTTCGCAGTTCGTTGAGATGCAAGGGGCTGCCGCGTTGCCGCCGATCGTGCTCCAGCGCCTCGGCGGCGGGCGCACCGAGCTATCGTCCTTCGTTGGGAAAGTCGTGCTTGTGAACTTCTGGGCGACGTGGTGTCCGCCCTGCCGTCGCGAACTTCCGATTCTTGAGCGACTACAGCAGACCGCCGATCCCAGGCAGTTGGAAGTCGTCCCGATCTCGATCGACCGCACAAACGCGGCAGCCGTCGTCGCGTTCATGCGCGACATCGGTGTGAGGCGGCTTCAATCCTATCATGACCCCGAAGGACGCATCGCCCAGCCGCCGGCCACCGCCGATACAGTGCCGTTCGTACTCTACAGCATGCCGATCAACTTCGTCATCAACCGGCAGGGCCGGATCGCCGGGTACATCACCGGCGAGGTAGACTGGACGTCGCGCGAGGCACTCGCTCTCCTCGAACATTACATGCGCGGCTAACGCGCGCAGGGGTTCAGTACGTCTCGACGTGATAGCGGCCGCTCTCTCGCATGGCTGGCTTGATCGCCGACCAGTCGAGCGACGCATGACGGCAGGCATCGGCA
The DNA here is from genome assembly GCA_040376815.1 of Bradyrhizobiaceae bacterium. Taxonomy (GTDB): domain Bacteria; phylum Pseudomonadota; class Alphaproteobacteria; order Rhizobiales; family Xanthobacteraceae; genus SG-bin9. Next base: position 3,040 of record JBEIPX010000085.1, on the reverse strand, counting down.
AAAGCTTCGTCGACGCCGCTCTCCATGCCCTTCAGGCCGCAGATGTAGATGTGCGTATGCGGATCGCCGAGCAGTTTCGCGATCTGCGCGCCCTCTGAGCGAATGCGATCCTGCACGTAGACGCGCGGCTCGCCGGGCACGCGCGAATAGCAGAAGTATTTCCCGAGCAGCTTGTCCGGTACTTTCTGCAGCGGTCCGAAGTATGGCAGTTCTTCCGGCCGGCGCGCACCGAAGAACAGCAGCAAGCGCCCCGGCGCTTGCGGCATCGCGCGGCGGCGGCGCTCGGTAAACGCACGGAACGGCGCCGAGCCTGTTCCTGTGCAAATCATGATGATGTTGGCGATCGGATCGTTCGGCAGCAGGAAGGTCGCGCCGAACGGGCCGGTCACCTCGACCTTCGCGCCGCGCGGCAGATCACAGAGGTAATTCGACGCGACGCCGTTCGGTTCGCGCTTGACCGTCAGCGAGAGATTATTCGCGTTCGGCTTCTCGCCGTCGCGCGAGCTTGCGATTGAATAAAGCCGCACCGCATGCGGCTTCCCGTCCGGCCCCTCGCCCGGCACGACAATGCCGATGCTCTGGCCTTCCAGCACTGGAAACGGCTGATCGCCGAAATCGAGAATGAGATGGCGGATGTCGGACTCAGCACCTTCGGCTGTCAGACGGAAGTTACCCGTGACAGTCGCCCTCGCCGGCTTGCCGCGATTGTAGAGATTGACCGTCGGCTTGCTCGCAGACGACGGCGCGACGGCCTTGCCGCCGAGGCCTTTGCGCGCTTCCTCGAGCAGCGCGCCGATCTCGTCTTCGAGCGCCTCGATCGCGGCGCCCTGATCGCCGCCTTCAAGCTCTTCCTGCGCCGGCAGATCGCTCCACGAGAACTGATCGTCGAGCGAATAAGCCTCGCGCACCACGCGCCAGTTATCGATCGCGCCGGTCGGGCACGGCGCGATGCAATCCATGCAGAAGTTACAGATCGACGCATCGACGACATAGTTGTCGTTATTGTGCGTCACCGCATCGATCGGGCACGTTTCTTCACACGTGTTGCAGCGAATGCAGATCTCCGGATCGATGAGATGCTGCTTCTTGAACGCGGTGGATTCCGTCGCGACGTCCATGGTCTGGTTCTATGCCGCCTCGATCTTCACATATTCGAAGTCGCCGGGCTTGTTGTCGATACCGAGTTTGGGCGGTGCAATCCAGTTTGCGAACTTGCCCGGCTCGCTGACCGGCGTCATCAGTGACGAAATGAAGTCGCCATCGTCGTTCGACGGCAGATAGTCGTCACGAACCTTCGCCCAATCCGCATCCGATACGATGATGCCCTTCGGCGTCGCCTCGACCTTGGCGAACTCGCCGATCTGGCGATGGAACGCCGTGTGTGGCAGCTCGAGCCGGAAATTCACACCGGTCTTCTCGATGATCTTGTTCCAGCGCTCGACGCCCTTGGCGCAGTCCTGTGTGTAGTCGTCCCGCAGGCGCATGTTGAGCGCGGTCAGCGCCGGCTCGTCGACAAGGGTGATCTTGCCGTCGACCAATTTCAGTACCGGGTAGATATCGTTGGTCAGGCGATGATCGTCGTCGATCTTGGTTTCCTGGAAGCGGCCCTTCATGCCGGCATTGTAGAAGTTCGCCGCATTGGTCGAGACTTCCGAACCGAAAAGGTCGAGCGACAGCGAATAGTGCAAGTTCACCTTCTTCTGGATTGTCGGCAGATCGACCACGCCGAGCGCGCGGACCTTCTCGATTTCGTTCGGATCGGAGATGCCCGCCGCCTTCATCGCATCGCAAGTCCGTTGCAGCACGCGGCCGACGCCGGTTTCTCCGACGAACATGTGGTGCGCTTCCTCGGTCAGCATGAAGCGGCAGGTCCGCGACAGCGGATCGAAGCCCGACTGCGCGAGGCTTTCGAGCTGCATCTTGCCGTCGCGATCGGTGAAGAACGTGAACATGAAGAACGACAGCCAGTCCGGCGTCGCCTCGTTGAAAGCACCGAGCATGCGCGGCGCATCGGCATCGCCCGAGCGGCGGCGGAGCAGATCGTCCGCCTCCTCGCGCCCGTCGCGGCCGAAATACTTCTGCAACAGGTAGACCATCGCCCAGAGGTGACGACCCTCCTCGACGTTGACCTGGAACAGGTTACGCATGTCGTAGAGCGACGGTGCGGTCTTGCCGAGATGGCGCTGCTGTTCGACAGAAGCAGGCTCGGTGTCGCCCTGGATCACGACGAGGCGACGAAGCATTGCGCGATACTCGCCGGGAATTTCCTGCCACGCCTTTTCGCCCTTGTGCTGACCGAAATTGACGAGGCGGCCTTCTTCCTGCGGCGCGAGCAGCACACCCCAGCGATATTCCGGCATGCGCACGTAATCGAATTTGGCCCAGCCCTTCGGATCGACGCTGACGGCCGTGCGCAGATAGACGAGGCTTTCCTGAAAGCCTTCGGGTCCCATGTCGTTCCACCAGTCGAGATAGCCCGGATGCCAGCCTTCCAGCGCTTTCAGCACCTGACGGTCTTCCGCGAGACTGACGTTGTTCGGGATCTTGGTGGTGTAATCGACATTCATAATGTTCATGGCGTGCTCCACTCTCTTGTCCCGGGCGCGGTGCGGCATGCAGTGCCGCTCCGCTGAACCGGAACCGTCACAAGGACGGTCTTCGTTGGTATGATCCCAGGTCTGCGACGCATCGCTTCGCGCTGCATCACCGGGACAAACTTTCTAGACTCGCGTCATATCGAATAGCGCTCTCTCGCCGGTGCCGTAGCGCTGCAGCGCGCCGACTTCGCCGACCGCATTCGGCCGCTGGAAGATCCAGTTCTGCCACGCGGTCAGCCGCGAGAAGATTTTCGATTCCATCGTCTCCGGTCCGACGAAGCGGAGGTTCGCTTCCATGCCGGTGAGACTGTCCGGCGAAAAACTCGAGCGCTCCTCGAAGAACACGCGCACCTCGTCGTCCCAGTCGATGTCATCGAGCGCGAACGTGATGAGGCCAAGTTCTTCCGCCGCTTCCGCATCGAGCGCTTCGCCCTTCTTCGCTG
>JBEIPX010000230.1:0-5476 GCA_040376815.1 Bradyrhizobiaceae bacterium | reverse complement strand
TGCAGCCACTCGGGCGACGGGCCGTTTTTGACGCCGCGCACGAGCCGCAGCGCGAAGCCGGGGCACAGGTTCTCGTCGTCGACCGTCACCTGAACCGGACACGGGAATTCGCCCTTGACCGGCTTGATGCCCGGGTCCTTGAACTTGCCCATGTCGGCGGCGGAAAGGTCGCGGGCGATCCCGTGGATCGAGGTGCAGTCGCCGCGATTCGGCGTCAGGTTGATTTCGATCACGGGGTCGCCGAGGTTCGCCCACTCGACGTAGCGTTTGCCGACCGGCGCATCCGCCGGCAGCTCCATGATGCCGTCGTGGTCGTTCGACAGTTCGAGTTCGGCGGCCGAGCACAGCATGCCGCGGCTTTCGACGCCGCGAATGGTGCCGACGCCGAGCGTGATGTTCTTGCCCGGAATGTAGGTGCCGGGTGGCGAGAATACGCTGATCAGGCCCGCGCGCGCATTCGGCGCGCCGCAGACGACCTGCACCGGCGCGCCGCCGTCGCCGGTGTCGACCATGCAAACCCTGAGACGATCGGCGTTCGGATGCTGCTCGGCGGAAATCACGCGCGCGATGGTGAACGCGTTGAGCGCTTTCGCCTTGTCCTCGATGTTCTCGACTTCAAGCCCGATCATGGTGAGTTTGTCGGCGAGCGTGTTCAGCGGCTCGTCGGTGTCGAGATGGTCTTTCAGCCAGGAGAGGGAGAATTTCACGACGACAGCCCTCCCGCCAGCGTCGGCACTTCCAGCGGCTTGAAGCCGTAATGGCTGAGCCAGCGCACGTCGCCTTCGAACATCTGACGCAGATCGGGGATGCCGTACTTCAGCATGGCGATGCGATCGATGCCCATGCCCCAGGCGAAGCCCTGATAGACGTCGGGATCGATGTCGCACGCGCGCAGCACGTTCGGATGCACCATGCCGCAACCGAGAATCTCCAGCCAATCCTCGCCTTCGCCGAAGCGAATCTCGCCCTTGTCGCGGCGGCACTGGATGTCGACCTCGAGCGACGGCTCGGTGAACGGGAAGAACGACGGCCGGAAACGCATGTTGACGTTGTCGACCTCGAAGAAGGCCTTGCAGAACTCGGCGAGAATCCACTTGAGGTGGCCGAGGTGCGAACCCTTGTCGATGACGAGGCCTTCGACCTGATGGAACTGCGGCGTATGCGTCGCGTCCGAGTCGATGCGATAGGTGCGGCCCGGACAGATCACGCGAATCGGCGGCTTCTGAGTGAGCATCGTGCGCACCTGCACCGGCGATGTGTGCGTGCGCAGCAACAGACGCGAGCCGTCTTCCTTCGGATTGAAGAAGAACGTGTCGTGCATCTCGCGCGCGGGATGGCCGATCGGGAAGTTCAGTTTGGTGAAGTTATAGTCGTCGGTCTCGATATCCGGACCCTCGGCGATCGCAAAGCCCATGTCGGCGAAGATCGCGGTGAGCTCATCCATGACCTGGCTGATGGGATGAATGCGGCCCTGCTCGGCAGGCGCATCGCGCACCGGCAAGGTGACGTCGATCGTCTCGGAGGCGAGGCGGGCATCGAGTGCTGCGTTCTTGAGGATGTCGCGGCGGGCGGTCAGCGCTTCGGTGACCTTGTCCTTGGCGAGATTGATCTTGGCGCCTTCGGTCTTGCGTTCGTCCGGCGACATCTTGCCGAGCGTTGCGAGCAGTGCGGAGATCGAGCCCTTCTTGCCGAGGGCGGCGACGCGCACAGCCTCGAGCGCAGCTTCGTCGGAAGCAGCGGCTATGGCGGCGAGAATTTCAGTTTGCAGTTTGTCCAGATCAGACATGGATCACCGGCGATGAGGCAGAACGAATGTCTGCCGGAGCATCATCGTCGCGCCCCTCATGGGCATCCACATCTAGCGACCGTAAGGCCATCAGGCGTGGATGGCCGGAGATCATCCGGCCACGACGTCGTCAGGGCCTCGTATCAAGTCAGGCTGAAGAAGCTCAGGCCGCTGCGGGAAGCGCGGCCTTGGCCTTCTCGGCAATCGCCTGGAACGCCGCCGGCTCGTTGATGGCGAGATCCGACAGCACCTTGCGATCGACCGTGATGCCCGACTTGGCGAGGCCGTCGATAAATCGGCTGTAGGTCATGCCGAACGGACGAACCGCGGCGTTGATGCGCTGGATCCAGAGCGCACGGAAAGTGCGCTTCTTGCGCTTGCGATCGCGGAACGCGTACTGGCCGGCCTTATCGGCGGCAGCCTTCGCGGCGCGGATGGTGTTCTTGCGGCGACCCTGGAAACCCTTGGTCTGCTTGTAGACTTTCTTGTGCTTGGCATGAGCCGTCACACCGCGTTTGACGCGAGCCATGACCGATCTCCTTCAAATCGAAAAAATAAGATGACAGATGAGCCGCGCTGGCCGCGGCCCGGTTCAGCGATCAGGCGTTCGGCAGCCAGTACTTTTTGACGTTGTCGCCGTCGGTCTTGAACAGCACGCGCGTACCGCGGAGCTGGCGGATCTGCTTCTTCGTCCGCTTGATCATGCCGTGGCGCTTGCCGCGCTGAGCATGTTTGACCTTGCCTGAGGCGGTCACCTTGAAGCGCTTTTTGGCGCCCGATTTGGTCTTCAACTTGGGCATTTTGCTCTCCTGGTCCGGCACGGAAAAACCACCCGCGAGGGCGGTCGGCCGGGTTAAAATGCTCGTTAGAGCGTTGAAAGTGCTTATGTTTTATCCAAAAGGATGAAACATGCACGGGTCACCGCCACGGCAGCCCTTGTTCAGCCGGGCGATGAAGGTTGCGCTTATGGCAGAGGAGCGTCAGATTGGCAACGATTAACGCCCTCATTTTATCGCCGCCGAAATTGCTGTTCTCGCTGCACTTTTTTCCAAATCCTGTTGATTCCAAGGGTGATTCCCGTGACCCGCGCCATTAGCGCCTGCCTCCGCTCCTTGCCGCCAGTCCTTCTTCTGGCCGTCATGCTCAACCCCCTGCCCGCGCGAGCGGCCTCGTTCGATGGCCCATGGACGGTGACCATCGTTACCCAGGCTGGACGGTGCGACACGGCCTACAGCTTCCCGCTGAACATCTATCGCGGCCGCGTCACCTCGCAGAGTGGTGCCTCGATCAACGGCCGCGTCAGCAGCGGTGGTGGCGTCAGCGTCTCGATCGCTTCCGGCGGTTCGCGCGGTTCAGCCAGCGGGCGTCTCTATGGAGCGTCGGGCGCAGGCCGCTGGAGCGGCGTGCTCGGTGGAGAGCGCTGTAGCGGCCGCTGGGAAGCATCGCGCGGCTGATCCACCTTCGACGCAAAAAACAAAAAGACCCGCCCTCCCGGGCAGGTCTGTGATGTCGTCAAATCGCTGAAACGCTCAGCGCGGGGCGAGGATCATGACCACCTGGCGGCCTTCGAAGCGGGCGTCCTGCTCCACCTTGGCGAACTCGGCGACGTCGGTCTTCACCTTGTCGAGCAGCCGTGTGCCGATCTCCTGGTGCGCCATTTCGCGTCCCCGGTAGCGCAGGGTGATCTTCACCTTGTCGCCTTCCTCGAAGAAGCGCTGCATCGCCTTCATCTTCACGCCGTAGTCGTGATCGTCGATCATCGGCCGCAGCTTGATCTCCTTGATCTCGACGACCTTCTGCTTCTTGCGGGCCTCGGCGGCCTTCTTCTGTGCCTGAAACTTGTACTTCCCGTAGTCCATGATCTTGCATACGGGAGGATTGTTGTTCGGCGAGATCTCGACGAGATCCATGCCAGCTTCCATGGCCATCTTGACGGCCACCGCAGTTTCGACGGTGCCGCGGTTGACACCTTCAGTGTCGATCAGCTGGATCTGCAGATTGCGAATTTCATCATTGATGCGCGGACCGTCTTTCGCGACGGGAGCGGGCGCTCGGTTGGGACGACGAATGGGACGTTCTCCAAGGTTGTTTCGGATAATAGTGCGGCAGTTCAGACGTTCGCTTAAACATTGCTGCTGGCTCCACAAGCGAACGTCTGAACTGGAGCCGCACTATAGCTTTTAATTCTGGTGTCCGTTCGAATACGAAGTTCGCTTCAGAAACAGCGGCCTGCGCCGAGCGAACTTCGTATTCCGTACACCAGTGATTTTGAAGCATTCAGCGCTTCCGGGCAAGCACGCTGATCTTCACGCATCGCGGAAATGCCTGTAGCTGCTGGACAAGTGACATAGAGCGGCAGGCGGTCTTGCGCAAGCGCGCCCAAGTCCCCGATACGGGTCCGGAGCTGAAAAGATTAAGGGAATCGCGACATGAACGGGACTATCGAGCCACCGGTATTTCTCGAGGTTGTAACGGGCGCGGGCATTCGCCGCATCGCTGTCCGTCCGCGGGGCGGAACTGGTCCAGGTGTAATCTGGCTCGGCGGCTTCAAGTCGGACATGAAAGGCACCAAGGCACAGGCGCTCGACGAATGGGCTGCCGGCAAGGGCCGCGCCTACGTCCGTTTCGATTATTCCGGCCATGGCGAATCCTCCGGCGATTTTCGGGACGGAACCGTCGGCCAGTGGCTTGAGGAAAGCCTCGAGGTCTATCGCAAATTCAGTCAGGGACCGCAGCTTCTGATCGGCTCCAGCATGGGCGGCTGGATGGCGCTGCTGCTGGCGCGTGAGATCGCGCGCAATTCCTCATCAGGTGACCTCGCGCCGCTCGCCGGCATCGTGCTGATCGCCCCGGCGCCCGATTTCACCGAAGAGCTGATGTGGAAGAACATGTCGGCGGAGACCAGGGCCGAGATCGAAACCAAGGGCGTTTGGCATCGGCCGTCCGAGTATGGCGATCCGTATCCGATCACGAAGACCCTGATCGAGGAGGGCCGCAATCATCTCCTGCTCGGCAGCTCGATCAACACCGGCTGCCCTGTGCGCATCCTGCAAGGCGCGCAGGATCCCGATGTGCCGTGGCAGCATGCGTTTGCGCTCACCCATCGCCTGCCGAGCGATGACGTGGTGCTGACGTTGATTCAGGACGGCGACCACCGTCTGTCACGGCCGCAGGACATCGCCCGCATCATCGCGGCGGTGGAGGAGTTTTGAGGTAGCGTCGGAAGAACGAAAACGGGAGGAACACAAATGAATCCGCAAGCGCTGCTGAAATCATTCTGCGAGGCAGTCGAGCAGCACGACGGCAAGGCGTTCGCCGCGCTGTTTACCGAAGACGGCACCTACCACGATGTGTTCTACGGCGCCTTCACCGGACGGGCGAAAATCGCCGAGATGATCGACGACTGGTTCTATCGTACGGCTTCGGATTTTCGCTGGGACATGCACGATCCGGTGTCGAACGGCACGACGCTCTATGCGCGCTATACCTTCAGCTACAAATCGAAGCTGCCGGAAGCGAACGGTGCACGCGCGATGTTCGAGGGCGTTGCGATCATGACGCTGCGCGACGGCAAGATCGCCGAATACCACGAGGTCGCCAATGCCGTGACCGGTTTTGTCGACATGAATTTCGCGCCGGAGCGGATCGCGAAGATCGTCGCCAAGCAGGGGGCTGCGCTCAAGGCTCGGC
>JBEIPX010000269.1:0-4817 GCA_040376815.1 Bradyrhizobiaceae bacterium | reverse complement strand
CGGTGTTCGTGCTGGTCGTTCTCTTCATCGCGCTGCTGATCAGCTATCCGTGGCATCTGCTGTCCGGCGGATCGCTCTTGTATCTGCTCAGCCTTCCGTTCGGATGGTGGGCCTATCGCGAGCAGGCGCGCCGTTACGCGGAGGCCAGTGCGGCGCCCGCTGCAACGGCTGAACCGTCCGGGACGGAAACACCGTACAGCGCGTCCAGCACCGAGCGCCCCGGCGACGATCGTCCCCCGCGCCTGAACTGAGCTCTCGCTCTTGACCAAGAACCGGCTGTTTCTGGCGGTTTCTTCAACTCTCCGCCGCAACCGGGCTCCCTGTTTTGCGTAACGACAGCGGTTGTGTATCCTCGTCAGCAGGGGAAGCGGGGATTTTGGTATGCTCAGCGGTCGCGTCAGGTCAGCCGGATCGCGTTGCCGAGCGTTCGCGCTGATATCGATTGCGGTTGGATTAAGCCTTGCGTCGGTGACGATGGCCGCTGCCGACAAGCGGATTGCGCTGGTGGTCGGTAACTCGGCCTATGTCAACATTCCGCGGCTTGAGAATCCGCGCAACGATGCCAAGCTGATCGCCGATACATTACGCACGCTCGGCTTCACACTGGTCGGTGGCAACGCCCAGCTCGATCTCGACAAGGAAGGTCTCGACCGTGCAGTGCAGGATTTCGGCGGCCAGTTGCAGGGCGCCGACGTGGCGCTCTTCTATTATGCCGGACATGGCATAGGCATTCGCGGAACGAACTTCCTGGTTCCGGTTGGAGCGAATCCGATACGCGAAGCCGATGTCGATTTCCAGATGCTCGACAGCAACCTCGTGCTTCGTCAAATGGAAGGTGCCGGCTCCAAACTCAATATCGTTATCCTCGATGCATGCCGTAACAATCCGTTCAGCGGCAGAGGCCTTCGTTCGTCAACCTCCGGTCTGTCGCAAATGCAGGCACCTGAAGGAACGATGATTTCGTTTGCAACCCAACCCGGAAACGTCGCGCTCGATGGCGCAGACGGCAATAGCCCCTACACAGCGGCGCTGGCTCAAGCGATGCGCAAGCCCGGGCTTGATATCTTCCGCACGTTCAACGAGGTCGGGCTTGCTGTCTCGGCGGCCACTGCAGGAGCGCAGAAGCCATTCCTGACATCGTCGCCTATTCGCGGCGAGTTCTTCTTTGGTCCGCCCAATCCCGCCGCGCAGGCCGCTGTAGCCGCGATCGCTGCGCCGTCGCAGCCGGATCTGGCTTTGCAGGCCTGGTCGGTGATCCAGAACTCGAACAGCGTCGCAGTGATCGAGGATTTCATTCGTCAATTCTCGGCTACGCCCTACAACAGTATGGCGCGGGCCCGGCTCGAGGAACTCCGTCGATTGCAAGTCGCAGCCGTTGCGCCGCCGGCTGTTGCCGCTCCCTCCGTAGCCCCGCCGGTTGCTGCTCCATCCGCACCACCGGGGCCAAACGCCACTGCCGGATTGATACAGCCGGCACCTATCAATACGCCGCCGCCTTCGACTACAAATCAGGAACGTGTCCTGCGTCCGAAAGACGTCTTCAGAGACTGCGATGTCTGTCCCGAAATGGTCGTGGTGCCTGCGGGCACGTTCACGATGGGCTCGCCGCCATCCGAAAAGGGACGTACGGGTGACGAAGGTCCGGAGCATCTTGTTGCCTTCGCGCGTCCGTTCGCTGTTGGAAAATTTTCCGTGACGTTCGCTGAATGGGACGCCTGCGTTGCGGGGGGCGGATGCAACGGCTATCGCCCCGGCGATCTCGACTGGGGCCGCGGCCGTCAGCCGGTGATCAACATCAACTGGAATGACGCGAAAGCTTACGTGGCGTGGCTGGCGCGCAAGACCGGCAAACCGTACCGGTTATTGACCGAGTCCGAACGCGAATACGTCGCGCGCGCTGGTACTCGGACCGCGTACTGGTTCGGGCCCGTGATCAGCGGCAGCCGGGCCAACTACAACGCTTCGGCTCAAAACGGCCCGTATCTGCGCCGTAGCATTCCCGTCGATAGCTATGAACCGAACCCTTGGGGTCTGCATCAGGTTCACGGCAACATCGAAGAATGGACCGAGGATTGCTTCAGCGAAAACTACAATGTCTCGCCGACCGATGGCTCGGCCTGGGTGCAGTCGGATTGCAGGTTTCGCGTCGTGCGTGGCGGCTCGTGGGCCTACCGCCCGGTTGCGTTGCGCTCTGCCGACCGTGCTCAATACCTTCCAACCTATCGTGGGGACACCGTCGGTTTGCGGGTCGCGCGGGCGTTGTAGCCATGAGACTGATCGGGTCCGCGCCAACGTCGAACGATCGACGACAAGACGCGCCGTTTTGATAGTTCGTCCGTCGCCGAAGCATTGTTGCGTGTGATTGCGCTAGTCAGTGGTCGATCGTCGATCGCGGAGCGCAAGTCGAATGAATCCGAAACCTCAAAACGTCGCTTTCGAGCTGACGCTGCTCCTGGTGCTCTCGACGCTGTGGGGCATGTCCTACACCTTCATCAAGATCGGCGTCGAAACCAGTCCGCCGGTGACGCTGATCGCGGTGCGGACGCTGATCGCCGCGAGCGTGCTCTTGATCGTGATCCGGGTGAGGGGGCTTGTGCTGCCGAGAGATGCGGCGACCTGGCGCAAGTTCGCATTCCAGGCTTGCCTCAACAGCGTCGTGCCGTTCACGCTGATTGCGTGGGCGGAGAAGACGGTGGACGCGGGGCTCGCCACGATTCTCAATTCGACCACGCCGATTTTCACGTTCCTGCTGACGTTCTTCATCACGCGGCACGAGGTCGTGACCGGCCAGAAAATGTTCGGGGTGGCGATCGGCATCGTCGGCATCTGCCTGATTGTCGGCATGCAGGCGCTGCAAGGCATCGGGCTTGAGCTGTGGTCGCAGCTCGCCATCGTCGCGGCCACACTGGCCTATGCGGGTGCGGCGATCTTCGGGCGAACGTTCGGCAATCTCGATCCGATGATGCCGGCGGCGGGCTCGCTGATCTGCGGCGCCGTGCTGCTGCTGCCCGTCAGCCTGATCGTCGACCGGCCGTGGACGCTGGCGCCCTCGCAGGCGTCGATCCTTGCGGTGATCGCGCTGGCAGTGCTGTCGACGGCGATCGCCTTCGCGATCTACTTCCGGCTGCTGCAAACCCTGGGATCGGTCGGGGCCACCGCGCAGGCTTACCTGCGGGTTCCGATCGGCGTCGCCATCGGCTGTTTGTTCCTTGGGGAAAGCCTGACGCCGACGGCGTGGATCGGACTGGTCTGCGTGCTGGCGGGGGTCGTGGCGATGACGCTTCCGCAGCGGAAGCCGCAGGTGGCCGTGCCGTAATCTTTTCCGCAGGCCCGTGCGGCTTATGGTTAATGGATTGCTTCAATTGCGATCGATTGCCGTGTCCCAATACCTGAAAAACATGGCTCCGCGGAAACGCACCGATCCGTTGCATTGCTTCGCGCCGCTAACCTTTACCTCACCTTAATGGCGCGGACGCTAGGGTTTGATCACGCCGATCAGAATGTTGGCGCCGCCGCCAGTATGGCCGGCGAGTACGCGTGGCGTTCGGAGTTGTTCATGGATATCGCTACCGGAGCCGGAATCATTTTCGGCATCATCACGATCGTGACCCTGATCTTCATGGGCGGCGATCTGCGGATGTTCTACGATATTCACGCCGTTATCATCATCTTCGGCGGTGCATTCGCCGCCACGCTGGTCCGCTTTCCGTTCTCAGCGATCATTCACGGCATGCCGCTCGGCATGAAGTTCGCGTTCACGATGCGCCGGACCACAGCGCGCGATCTGGTCGATGAACTGGCACGCATTGCCGAAATCGCCCGCAAGCAGGGGCCGGTCGGACTCGAAAAAGTCGAAACCGACGATCCATTTTTGGCCAAGGGCATCCGCTATGTGGCGGACGGCTACGATCTTGATTTCATCCGCGACAATCTCGAGCGCGACCGTGACAACTTCCTGATGCATCTGGACGAGGGCAGCAAGATCTACCGCTCGATCGGCGACTGCGCGCCGGCCTTCGGCATGATCGGAACGCTGATCGGCATGGTGCAGATGTTCTCGAACATGTCCGACCCGTCGAAGCTGGGCCCGTTCATGGCGGTCGCGCTGCTCGCGACGCTTTATGGTGCGCTCGTGGCGAACATGTTCTGTACGCCGATCGCGGACAAGCTCCACGTCAAAGTCATGGACGAGGACACCAACCGCACGCTGATCATCGATGGCATCCTGATGATCCGCGACTCGAAAAGTCCGGCGCTCGTTCGTGAAATGCTGCTGGCCTATCTGCCCGAGAAGCATCGCCACGAAGAGGGTGAACCGGTTCCGGCCTGATTCTGACAGGCCTGTAGACTCGGACAACAAGCGGTTCTGGACGCAAGACGATGGCCAAGAAAAAGCGCGCTGAAGCACATGGAGGTCACGGCTGGTTCGTGACCTTCGCCGACTTGATGGCGCTGCTGATGAGCTTCTTCGTGATGCTCACGGCGTTCTCCACACAGGATTCGCAAAAGCTCAAAGTCGTCGCCGGTTCGATGCGCGAGGCATTCGGCGTGCAGACCGATTCGCGCTTTTCCGGCATCATCGAGTCGGACGGGCTGCCGACCCGGCCGATGCTCAAGAACACCAAGCACGTCACACCGGATGAGGCGTCGAATACGCCGACGCCGGACGACAACGACAAGAACAAGATTTCCGGCGCGCGCCTGAAGACCGACCGCGAGTTCGCGCTCGCCTCCGCCTCCTTGCGGCAGGCGTTGCAGGACATGCCGGAACTGACGGAAATCTCCAAGCACATCATGCTGGAGGAAACCAAGCAGGG
>JBEIPX010000337.1:0-4041 GCA_040376815.1 Bradyrhizobiaceae bacterium | reverse complement strand
GATGAAAATCAGCAGCGACAGCATGATCCCGACGGAGAAGAAGCCCGTGAAGCCCAGCCATGGTGCCTGTACGTTGGACTTGCCTTGCGACAGCAGTTCGCCGAGCGACGGCGATCCGGGCGGCAGACCGAAGCCGAGGAAATCGAGCGCCGTCAGCGTCATCACCGACGAGGAGACGATGAATGGCAGGAACGTCATCGTCGCCACCATCGCGTTCGGCAGCAGGTGACGGAACATGATGGTGCGGTTCGATACGCCGAGCGCCCGCGCCGCGGTGATGTACTCGAAGTTTCGGCCGCGCAAAAACTCGGCGCGCACAAGGCCGACCAGCGAGACCCACGAGAACAACAGCAAGATACCGAGCAGCACGAAGAAGCCCGGCACCAGCACCGACGACAGGATCAGCAAAAGATACAGCGACGGAATCGCCGTCCACACCTCGATGAAGCGCTGGAAGCCGAGATCGACCCAGCCGCCGAAATACCCCTGCACACCGCCGGCCGCGACGCCGATGACCGACGAGATCAGCGTCAGGCTCAAACCGAACAAGACGGAGATCCGGAAACCGTAGATCAACCGCGCGACCACATCGCGCCCTTGATCGTCGGTGCCGAGCCAGTTGTACTCGAGGTCGCGGCAGCTCTTCAGGCCCTTCTTCTCCACAACCGGCTTGCATTGCTCTTCGGTGAGAAGCCACGTCGGCTTCGACGGCGCGGGCGTCGGCAAATCGAGGTTGTGGGTACTGTAGGAATAACGGACGGGTGGCCAGTACATGGTGCCGCCCTTTTCCGCGATCAGCTTCTGCAGGAACGGATCGCGATAATCCGCCGCGGTTTCGAAGTCACCGCCAAATGTCGTCTCCGAGTAGCTGACGAGAGCCGGCCAATACAGCTTGCCGTCGTACTTGACGAGCCACGGCTTGTCGTTGGCGATCAGCTCCGCAAACAGCGAGACGAAGAAGAGAACCAGAAATATCCAGAACGACCAGTAGCCGCGCCTATTCGATTTGAAATTCTGCCAGCGGCGCAAATTGAGCGGCGATGGGCGAAACCCGCGCGCGATCGGCGGCACGGCCTCGCCGAGCGGTGAAACCGAGGTCGTCTCGGGAGGCGGTTGCAGCGTGACCGACATCAGACTTCCCGCGCCTCGAAGTCGATCCGCGGATCGATCCACATGTAGGTGAGATCGGCGATCAGGTTCACGACAAGACCGATCAGCGAGAAGATGAACAGCGTGCCGAACACCACTGGATAATCGCGATTCAGCACACTCTCGAAACCGAGCAATCCAAGTCCATCGAGCGAGAAGATGGTTTCGATCAGGAGCGAGCCCGAGAAGAACGCGTGAATGAACGCACTGGGAAAGCCCGCGATCACGATCAGCATCGCATTTCGGAAGATATGCCGGTAGAGCACCTGCCGCTCCGTGCAACCCTTGGCGCGAGCGGTCATCACGTACTGCTTGCGGATTTCGTCAAGGAACGAGTTCTTCGTCAGCAGCGTCATCGTCGCGAACGCGCCGAGCGCCATCGATACCAGCGGCAAAACCAAATGCCACATGTAGTCGATCACCTTGCTGTACCATGGCAATTGCGCCCAATTGTCGGATGTCAGGCCGCGCAGCGGGAACAGATCGAAGAACGATCCGCCGGCGAACAGGATGATCAGCAGGATCGCGAACAGGAAGCCGGGAATGGCAAAGCCGATGATGATGACGCCGGACGTCCATACGTCGAAGCGCGAACCGTCCTGCACGGCCTTGCGTACGCCGAGCGGGATCGAGATCAGGTATGTCAGCAGCGTCATCCAGATGCCGAGCGACATCGACACCGGCAGCTTTTCCTTGATCAGCTGAATGACGCTGACGTCGCGGAAATAGCTTTTGCCGAAATCGAACCGAGCGAAGTTCCAGAGCATCAGCAGAAAGCGCTCGTGCGCCGGTTTGTCGAAGCCGAACTGCTGTTCAAGACTTTTGATGAAGGCCGGGTCGAGCCCCTGCGCGCCGCGATACTTCGAGTTGACCGCGTCGTTCGACGCACCGATCTGCGAGCGCGAGCCAAAATCGCCACCCTGCGATCCGGAAATACGCGAGCTCGCGCCCGTATCCGCGCCGCTAAGCTGGGCGATGACGCGCTCGACCGGCCCGCCCGGCGCGAACTGCACCACGATGAACGAAACCAGCAGGATGCCGAGCAATGTCGGCACCATCAGCAGGATGCGGCGCGCGATATAGGCGGTCATGGCGCTTTAGCCGGTTCGGGTCGCACCGCCTTCTCCGCGGCCGCCCACCAGAGATCGGGAACGCCCGGCCCGCCCGCATAGCGAGGAATTTTCGGTGGCCGCCCGAACACATCCCAGTACGCAAGGCGATGGCTGGACGAATACCACTGCGGAATCCAGTAGCGGCCGGCGCGGAAGACGCGATCGAAGGCGCGGCAGGCAATCGTCAAATCCTCGCGCGTGTTCGCGCCGATGATCAATTCGATCAGCGCGTCGATCGCGGGGTTGGCAATGCCGGCGAGGTTCTGCGTGCCTTTGACCGCGGCGGCCTGCGACGAAAAATACGTCCGCAATCCGTCGCCTGGCGTCGAGGCCATCGAGAAACGCTGCACCGTCAGGTCGAAATCGAAATCGTCGACCCGCGCCCGGTATTGCACCGGATCGACCATCCGCAGCGTGGCCTCGATGCCGAGCGTGCCGAGATTCTTGATATAGAGCATGTGATGCGGCTGGAACGTCGGCTCGTCGAGCAGGAATTCCATCCGGAACACCTCGCCGTTCGGCAACAGCCGCTTGCCGTCCTTCACCGGATAGCCGGCTTCCTGAAGCTGCTGCGATGCCTTGCGCAGCAGCGCACGATCCTGCCCCGAGCCGTCGGAGGCGGGCGGCGTGAACGGCACACCGAACACCTCGTCCGGCACCTTGCCGCGGAACGGCTCCAGCAGCTTCAGTTCCTCGGGCGCCGGCATACCCGAAGCCATCAGATCGGAATTCTGAAACGGCGAATGGGTCCGCGCATAGACGCCGTACATGATCGTCTTGTTGGTCCATTCGAAATCGAAGGCGTTGATCAGCGCCTCGCGCACCCGCACATCCTTGAACTTGTCGCGCCGCGTGTTGATGAACCAGCCTTGCGCGCCCGACGGCGTCTGGTCCGGCAGCACCTCGCGCTTCACCCGGCCGTCCTTGATCGCCGGGACATCATAGCGCGTGCTCCAGACCCGCGACGTGAACTCCTCGCGATAGAGGTAGTTGCGGCCGGTAAAGCCCTCGAACGCAACCTCGCGATCGCGATAGAACTCGTAGCGGATGATGTCGAAATTGTTCTGCCCGCGCGTCACGGGCAGATCGGCGCCCCACCAGTCCTTCACCCGTTCGAATTCGATGTAGCGTCCCGCCTCGAACCGGCCGACCTTGTACGGACCGCAGCCGAGCGGAATCTCCAGCGTCGATTCATCGAACGGCCGCTTCTCGTAGTAGGCGCGCGAGAAGATCGGCAAGCCTGCAACATAAAGCGGCACGTCGCGCCCGCGCTTCGGCGCGAACGTGACGACGACTGTCGCATCGTCCGGCGCTTCCGCCTTCACCACATCCCGCATCTGCTGCTGGATGATGGCGTGCCCCTTGGCCTTCAGCGTGTTGAGCGAGAAGGCCACGTCATGCGCGGTGAGCTTGCTGCCGTCGTGGAAGCGCGTTTCCGGCCGCAACGAGAACGTATAGACGAGCTTGTCCGCCGATACCGCAACGGATCTCGCAACGAACCCGTACATCGCATCCGGCTCATCCCCCGCGCGCGCCATCAGGGATGCAAACGTCAAACCCATGCCGGCCGCGCCATCGCCCTTCAGAACGTAGGCGTTGAGCGAGTTGAAGGTGTGGAACGACTGGTTGTAGGCACGGCGCGACGGAATCGTCGAGAACGTGCCGCCTTTCGGCGCGCTGACGTTGACGTATTCGAAATTCTTGAAGTCCGCCGGGTACTTCAGGTCGCCGAAGATCGACAGCCCGTGGAAGGATTCGTTCGCCTGCGCGGCAGCCGAAT
>JBEIPX010000598.1:0-1502 GCA_040376815.1 Bradyrhizobiaceae bacterium | reverse complement strand
GACGAGCTAAACAATAAAACGCCCGGAGCTTGCTCCGGGCGTGTGTGTTTCAAACGCTCGCGCGGCGGTTACGCGTAGTCGCTGTCGCCGCCGTCGAAACCATCCGAGTCGAAATCGTCGTCGTCATCATCGGAATCGTGGTCGCTGTCGTTCGACGCCTGATCGAGCAGGCCCTGCCGCGAGTTGCTGTCGCTGCCGCCCGCATTCGGCTTGCCGATGTCGTTGAGGCCGGCATCGCGGGCGAGATCACCGCCCGAGTTGTTGCCGCCGCCCCAAGGATTCGAATCCTTGTTGAGCGAAGCCTGATCGCCGAAGCCTTGCTGCTGGCCGCCGCCGAACATGCCGCGCATGCTGTTCATCAGGAGAGAGCCGCCGATCACGCCGGCCGCTGCCGCGGCCGCTGTGCCGAGGAACGATCCGCCACCGCCGCCGGCTTGTGCCGGGGCAGGGCCACCCTGCGCGCCGTTGCCGGTGCCGTAACCGCCGCCGTTTCCTTGGCCCAGCACCTGACCCGAATTCCACATCGGGCCGCGCGCGTTCGCGTCGCCCGAGCGGACGCTCGGCACCGAGCCGCGGTTGCCGCCGGCCTGATTCTGTCCTTGGCCGAACAGCGTGTCGCGCATCGAATCGAGGAAGCCGCCGCCCTGCTGCGGCTGTTCCTGACCGCCGCGCTCCAGCTGCTGGATGCGTTCGTCCGCGCGCCTCAGCGCTTCGTCCTGGAGCAGCACCGTCTGCACCAATGCATAGATCGCGTTCGGCGCGCGGCGCTGTCCATCGGCAATGATCCTGGCAGCATCCGGATCGCGCGGCGCACTTTCGAGGCTTGCGAGCTTGTCGAAAAGCTCATCGACCAGTTGGCGTTCCTGCGGCGTCATCGGCATCGGTCTATCTCCAATTTCATCTGAGCATGATCTGATCCGAAAACCGGTACCCACTTTTCGGGATCATGCTCCACACGTGCAATTGCGTGCGGAGCGGAATGTAGGGCGGGATTGAGTCGGCAGAAGTGCAGTCGCGGATTAAATTTGCGCAATTCAACGGGTGCGGTGCGACAAATCGACCGAAGCGTCGATGAGGTCGACTCCGTTTGTGACCAAAAGACGCGGGAACTCCGATCCGGCGAGATATTCATATTCGCGCTCGCGCTGATCGGTCAGCGGATCGTGGTCGCGCAGCGTATCGTCGACGTGGCCGGGGTGGCACATGATCAACCCGCCGTCCGGAAGTCCGTCGAGAAAATCCGCCATCAGGCCGCCGAACTCGGGCTGGCGCGTGAAGTCATAGGCGCCTGCAAATCCGGGATTGAAGGCGATGCTTCGGTTGCGCGCGGCGCGGCGCAGCCCGTTGCTCAGCGCGTCGAGCAGCGCGGCTTTCGGGTTTGCCATCTGCTCCATCAGCGAGCCGGATGAGCCGCACTGGCGCACCCATGCCTTCGGCGCGGCCCGTTTCACTGCATCGAGAAATGCGTCGCGGACTTGCGGAAATGACTGCACATGCTGATG
>JBEIPX010000002.1:0-25394 GCA_040376815.1 Bradyrhizobiaceae bacterium | reverse complement strand
TCGGCGTCAAGGTCATCGCGGTGAGCGATCACACCTGCGCGCTTCACAATGCAGCGGGTCTCGATATTCCAGCGCTGATTGCGCACACGTCGGCGCACGGCGTGCTGAAGGGCTTCTCGGACGAGCTGCAAATTGATCCGGCGAGCTTGCTGACCATTCCCTGCGACGTTCTCGTTCCGGCGGCAATGGAGCGGGTGATCGATGCGAAAGTTGCGGAGAATCTGAAGTGCCGCGTCATTGCCGAAGGCGCCAACGGACCGACAACGCCGGACGCCGATCTGATCCTGGAACAGCGGCAGGATGAAATCTTCGTGCTGCCGGACATTCTTTGCAATTCCGGCGGCGTGGTGGTGAGCTATTTCGAGTGGGTGCAGGATTTGCAGCAGCTGTTCTGGGAAGAAGAAGAGGTGATGCGGCGCGAGTATCAGATCCTCGACCGTGCCTTCGATCAGATGGTGATCCGTGCCCGCCGCGACAAAGTCTCGAACCGGACGGCGGCAATGGCGATCGGTGTCGAGAAGGTGCGCGGCGCCAAGATGACGCGCGGACTGTTTCCGTGATTCTCCCCGGACGCAGCGCAACGCGTATGCGGTGCGCTGCCGATCCGGGGCCGTACCGACCACCGTATCCGGAACGATCCCGGCTCTGCGCCGCGGCGTTGCACGCCGCAGCGCGTCCGGGACAACACCCTCACGAGTTCATGTGAATGAAGTCGCGCACCAGCGGGTAGATTTCGTTGTTCCAGCGCCTGCCGCTGAAGACACCGTAATGGCCGACGCCGGCCTGCATGTGATGAACCTTCCGGTACGGACGCACGCCGGTGCAAAGGTCCTGCGCGGCGAGCGTCTGGCCGATGGAGCAGATATCATCCTTTTCGCCTTCGACGGTGAGCAGGCCCATTTTCTTGATGGCCGCGGGATTTACCGTGCGGCCGAAATGCTTCAGCTTGCCTTGCGGCAGCAGGTGTTCCTGGAACACGTCGCGCACTGTCTCGATGTAGAACTCGGCGGTCAGGTCCATCACCGCGAAGTATTCGTCGTAGAATGTCTTGATGACGGCGGCCTTCTCCTTCTCGCCCTTGGCGAGATGGTCGGCGAGTTCGACATGCGATTTGATATGCCGCTCGAGATTCATGGACACGAACGCCATCAGCTGCACGAAGCCGGGATAGACCTTGCGGTGGGCGCCCTTGCACTGGACGGGAACGTAGTTGATCAGATTGTCCTCGAACCACTCGATCGGCTTGCTCTTGGCGAACTCGTTGACCTTGGTCGGCTGAATGCGCGTGTCGATCGGCCCCGCCATCAGCGTCAGGCTCGCCGGCCGCGCAGGCAAATTGTCCTCGCACATGATCGCCGTCGCCGCGAGCGCGGACACGGACGGCTGGCAGATCGCGATCATGTGCGAGCGCGGACCGAGCTCGCCCATGAAGTCGATGAGGTGGTCGGTGTAGTTTGAAAGACCGAACTCTCCGGCACTCAACGGAATGTCGCGCGGGTTGTGCCAATCGGTGATGTAGACATCGTGGTCCTGCAGCAGCGTCTTCACGGTCCCGCGCAGCAATGTCGCGAAATGCCCCGACATCGGCGCGACCAGCAAAACGCGCGGCTGTTCGGCGCGGCCGTTGTCCTTCTTGAAGTGCAGGAGCGATCCGAACGGCGTCGAATACTCAACCTGTTCGGAGACACCGACCTCGCGATTGCCGCACATCACGCGGTCGATGCCGTAGGCCGGCCGGGTGTAGGTGAGGGCCGAGCGCGAGATCAGTTCCAGCGTCGCGCCAAGCCGCCCGAGCAGTTTGTCCCCGCCGGGCAGCATGTTGAGATAGCCCAGCGCCATCAATGCCCCGGTGCGCCACGGAGCGGCAAAATCGGTCTGGTTCTGAAACGCTTGATAAAACATGGATTGCATACCGGCCCTTCCTGAGGGACGCCATGCAAGTTCAAAGCCAGACCGGCGGCTGCGACCGGAGGCGTTTGGCACACGGCTTGCTCATTCCCATGCTGAAAAAGGCGTCGGCGTCGCCGAAATGGCCGGATCGAACCCGGCTGACCGGCATCGATGCCTCGTTTGTCGCCACCAGTTTTGCGTGAGGGAGGGAATGAGATGCTCGATAAATCGAAGCCAACACTGACCATCTCCTGCAAGAACTATTCGTCCTGGTCGCTCCGCGGCTGGCTGCTCGCGAAGTTCGCGAAGCTCGACTTCGATGAAATCATGGTCGCGCCGGACGACGCCGACGCCAAGGCGGAAATCCTGCTGCTCTCGTCGTCGATCCGGGTGCCGTGCCTGCGCCATGAGGGCGCGGTCGTGTGGGATACGCTGGCGATCGCCGAATACCTCAATGAACTCAATCCGGATGCAGGTTTGTTGCCTCAGGATCGTGTTGCGCGGGCCCATTGCCGCTCGATCTGCGGCGAAATCCATTCGGGCTTTACGACGCTGCGTGCGTCGCTGCCGGTCAACCTCAAAGGACATTTCCCCGGCTTTAAGATCTGGTCGCGCGCGCAGGCAGATATCGACCGTGTCTGCACGATCTGGCGCGAATGTCTGGTCGAATCCGGCGGGCCATTCCTGTTCGGCGCGAAGCCGACGATGGCGGACGCGATGTATGCGCCGGTGGTCACGCGCTTCATGACCTACGATGTGAAGCTCGATGCGAAGCTCGCGGCCTACGCCCACAACATCATGGCTCTGCCAGAAATGCAGGAATGGATCGCAGCTGCGCGCCAGGAGCCTGCGGAAATCGAAGAGCTCGAGGTCGAATATTAGGCATCGCCGCAGGCAGGTTGCCCGTGGCGTAAGCGGGGCGGCCTCAGCGCATCGCCGGCGCGTTGCTCAAACTCACGTCAGCCCTGCGCATGACCCCTGCGTGTGATCGCTTGCGGCGGCGCGAACATGTGCACCAAGGTCCGGCATCCCGGCGAACTGAATGCATCGCAGGCATTGGCGCGGTTCTCGCATGGCGACATCAATCGCGACGGTCGTGCGCGCTGTTTCAGCCGTCGCCTTGCTCCACGCACGGGGCACAAACAGTTGGAGGCCGCTGATGAATACGCATGCCACCGTCATGACATTCTCCCACGTCAAACCGGGCGATACCAAATACGAGGGCGGAGGTCTGCGTGACTTCTTCCTGTACCGCGATCTCGGCATCAAGGACGCGACCGGCGGCCAGGTGATCGCGCATCTCGTGAAGGCCAACATGCCGCCGAGCGAGGGCACCGGCTGGCATCGCCACGAGTGCCACTTTCAGATCGTCCTGATGATGAAGGGCTGGGCGAAGTTCATGTACGAGGACAAGGTCACGCTCGTCGAGGCGGGCGACTGCGTGCACCAGCGCCCCGGCATCACGCACTACCTGTTCGATTACTCGCCGGACATGGAGTACCTCGAAATCGTCAGCCCGGCCGACTTCGGCACCGTCGACATGCCGGCGCCGACCGAGAAGGTTCCATCCTGCACACCTTGGCCGACCTGAGTTCCAGAGGGGCGAGCGAGGCCCTCGACGAGGGCGAGCCGATGAGGGACGGCGCGTCGGGGCCTCGCTCGATCTTTCGGGCTAATCGTTAAGGTGAGGGCCTGCTTCGCAGATACATGATCGCGGTGTCACCTTGATCTTGTGCGCAGAGATGAGTTCGGACTCTAGATTTAGACAGATCTGATCGCGCGAATCGGTTTCCCATGATTCGGCCGCGTTTCGTTCCAGCCGTGTTCCAAAGCTTAACGCGCGGTAGCAACGCTGCATCAATTCGACACAAATTCTAGCGATCGGCACGCAGCTTGTCGGCAGCCTGTTTGCGGAAGGCGCGATCGCGTTTGAGGTGCCACTCGCGGCTCATCGCCTCGGCCTTCGTTGCGAACGATTCCACATGCAGCAGCACCCAGGCGCGTCCCCGTGTTGAACGGGCCCCGGTGCCGGCATTATGCCGGGCAATGCGCTTGTCGAGATCGTTGGTCCAGCCGACATAGGTGATGATGCGGCCCTTGCTCGCGCTTCCCAGCAGATAGACGAAGCAACTCATGCGTGATCGAGCCTGGCGAATCGGACCACCAGCATAGCTATGGGCGGAAAACCGGGGCAATGTGGTCGCTTGTGCAATTCCAGGAATCGAGACCGATGCAGACTTGGCTGAACCAGACTTGGCTGAAGCAGACTTTGCTGAACCAGACTTGGCTGAAATGGCTTCTTGCCGCGATGATGATGGCGGTGATCCCGGCGCAGGCACAGGACGTCCCCGGGATCGAGATCTGCACTGTCGAAAAGACCATGGAGCGGCGCACGAGCTGCCTGCAAAGCAACGTCGATTTCCTGAAGAAGTCGCTCGACAAGGCCCAGCTCGACAACCGTACCCGCGACGATACGGCCACCCGGCAGATCGAGGCGTTGAGGCTCGCGATCGTGTCGCTGCAGAAAACGGTCACCGATTTGCAGGCGGAGATCGAAAAGCTGAAGAAGCCCGCAACCGGCGCAGCGCCGCCGTCGCCCGCCGTACAAAAATAGCTGCTGGTGCCTTCTACTTGCCTTTGAAATTCGCCGGCCGCTTTTCCATGAACGAGTTGATGCCTTCGCGGAAATCCTCGGTGCGGAACAAGGGCAGGAGCTGAAGGTAGACGTGATGCACGTGCTCGCCGAAATTTTCGGCGAGGCCCATGCGCATCATCCGCTTCGCGGACTGCACGGCGAGCGGCGCGTTCGAAGCGATTTCCCTGGCGAGTGCGATCGCGCGCGGCATCAACTCGTCATTCGGAACCACGTGATTGACCAGCCCCATCTCGAGGCTCTCCTGCGCCGAGAGCGTGCGGCCCGAGAAGATCAGCTCGGACGCTTTCGCCCAGCCGAGCATGCGCGGCAGGAACCAGGTCCCGCCCGATTCAGGCACGACGCCGCGCTTGACGAACGCGACCGCGAGCTTGGTGCTCTCCGTGGCGATGCGGATGTCGCAACCGAGCGCGGTGTCAAGGCCATAACCGGCCGCCGAGCCGTTCAGTGCGCAGATCGTCGGCTTGTCCATGTTGAACAGCACGATCGGTGGTGCGGTCTTGAGATCGAGCGTCGTGGAAACGTTGTTGCGATCGTTGGCCGAGCCGATTCCTTCGCCGCTGGTGGCGGCCACGAGATCGAGACCCGCGCAAAAGGCGCGGTTTCCCGCTGCGGTGAGGATGACGACACGTACATCCGGATCGCGATCGGCGTCGAGCAGGAACTGCGAGAGCTGCATCAGCATCGGCCGGGAAATCGTATTCATCCGCTCGGGGCGATTGAGCGTGATGGTCGCGATGCCGTCCTTGATCGCATAGAGCACTTCCGCGCTTGCGGACGTATCCTGTTGTGCCTGGCGGCCAGGTGTCCCGGTCATTGTCGTTGCCTCCGTTCCGTTTGCCGGAAATTACATGACGTATTTTGAAATGGGGAGGCACGTCGCGCCGCTGCCGCATGGCGGATCGCACGTGGAGCCGCTTGGCAAGCCGCGAAAGGCTGCACTACACTCCGCCTGCCAATCATCAATGCGTTGCATTCAGCCGAATGCGCGCCTTCAAAAAAAATTCCGGGAGGCTGCCTTGTCCAATATCCGCGTGCTCGCAACCGATTTGCAGTTTCCCGAAGGTCCGGTGGTATTGCCCGACGGCTCGGTTGTACTGGTCGAAATCCGCAGGCAGCAGCTCACGCGCGTCTATCCGGACGGGCGCAAGGAGGTGGTTGCGAAAATCCCGGGCGGGCCGAACGGCGCCGCGATGGGGCCGGACGGCAAGATCTACATCTGCAACAACGGCGGCTTCAGCTGGGTCCCGACCCGCAACATGCTGTTGCCGGGCCCGCCCGCGCCGCACGAATACATCGGCGGCTCGCTGCAGCGGGTCGATCTGCAAAGCGGCAAGATCGAAACGCTGTTCGAGAAGTGCGGCGAGCACAAGCTGAACGGGCCGAACGATCTCGTGTTCGACAAGCAGGGCGGCCTCTGGTTCACCGACCTCGGCAAGCGCCGGGCCCGCGACATGGATGTCGGCGCGCTCTACTACATGAAGGCCGGCGGCAAGGAGCTGACCGAACAGGTGCACGGGACGTTACCAGCGAACGGCACGGGATTGTCGCCCGACGAAAAGACCGTCTACATCGCGGAAACGCCGACGGCGCGCGTGTGGGCGTTCGATATCGGTGAACCGGGCGTCGTGAAGCCTCGCGACGTGATCTATCGCGGCGAGCGCGGCACGCCGATCTGCGGCCTCGGCGGCTATCAGATGTTCGACTCGCTCGCCGTGGAGGCGTCCGGCAACATCTGCGTCGCGACGCTCGTCTCCGGCTGCATCTCGGTGATCGCGCCGGACGGCAAGCTGGTCGAGCAGGTCCCGACCGGCGATCGCGTCACCACCAACATCGCGTTCGGTGGTCCCGATCTGAAGACGGCGTACATCACGCTGTCGGGCAAGGGGGAGCTGATCGCGATGGACTGGCCGCGCGGCGGTCTGCCGCTAAACTTTCTGAACAAGTGACGATACTGGAACAGCACGCCATGTATCCGGCCGTCGTCGCCCGCTAACGTGGGCGACGCAGAGACAAAAACAAGGATCGCCAATGCCCTGGCCTGAACCTGTCACCCTCAAAGGACCGCATGCCCGGCTGGAGCCGCTTGCAGCAGCACATCGCGACGGGCTCATCGAGGCGGTAAAGGACGGCGAGCTCTGGAAGCTCTGGTATACGTTCATTCCCGAGCCCGAGAAGATGGACGCCGAGATCAAACGGCGTCTCGGTCTTCAGGAACAGGGCGCGATGCTACCGTTCACCGTTTTCGACGCCGCAGGCGAGATCGCGGGTATGACGACCTACATGAACGTCGATGCTGCCAACAAGCGCGTCGAGATTGGCTCGACCTGGTACGCGCCGCGGGTTCAGCGCACGCCGCTGAATACGCAGTGCAAGCTGCTGCTGCTCCAGCATGCGTTCGAGAAACTGGACTGCATCGCGGTGGAATTCCGCACGCATTTCTTCAATCACCAGAGCCGGCGCGGTATCGAGCGGCTCGGCGCGAAGCAGGATGGCATTCTGCGCAGTCATCAGGTGGCGCCGAACGGCACGCTGCGCGACACGGTCGTCTACAGCATCATCGCGTCGGAGTGGCCGACGGTGAAAGCGCATCTGACGTATCAGCTGGAACGGGAGCGGTAGGGCTTCGGCGAGCTCTTGCCAGTTGGCAAGACTGCCAAGCTATGGCCGTATCTTTCGAGATGCCCGGCCTCATCCTTCGAGACGCCCGCCTGCGGCGGGCTCCTCAGGATGAGGACTTGGCTCATCGGATGATGCGTGTGAGTCTCCTCATCCTGAGGAGCGCGGAGCGCGTCTCGAAGGATGAGGCCAAAGTGGGTAAGACAGTATCGAGATGAGGCGGCGATGACTGACGGAGCCTACCTCTACATCCTTCGCTGCGCTGACAAGAGCCTGTACACAGGGACGACCCGTGCTTCGCTTGAAGCGAGGATAGATCAGCACAACGCTGGCAAATATCCCGGCTACACCGAAAAACGAAGGCCGGTTACGCTCGTCTACTCAGAATGGTTTGCGCGGATTGAGGATGCCATCGCTGCCGAGCGCAAACTCAAGCTATGGACGAGGGCGAAGAAAGAAGCATTCATTCGTGGCGATCTTGATGCGTTGAAGGATTTGGCGAAGCGTCAGAAACCTCATCCTTCGAGACGCCCGCCTGCGGCGGGCTCCTCAGGATGAGGACTTGGCTCGCCGTGCCTGCGGCGGGCTTCTCAGGATGAGGAATTCGTTCTGGCGGACCTATCCGGAGGCGAAAACGATTGCTGCCTAGATCTTGGGGCCTGCGGCGTTCTTGAAGGGCGAACCTCATCCTGAGGAGCGCGGAACGCGCGTCTCGAAGGATGAGGCCGATTCATCGCAGCTGGAAAAACAGCCGATCCGTCAACTATAAACGAACACGCGATCCTTCAGATCGATCGCCGGGAATTCGTCCTTTTCGGACCAGTAGTCCTGATTGTGCTGCCACTCCGGCTTGTCGCCGCGCTTCGGCAGCAGATGCATGCCGCGCTGCATGTAACCGGGGTTGAAGTTCTCCTCGTCGATCCACGGCAGGATCGGCATGTTGTGATCCTCGGCACGCAACGCGACCTCGACCTTGCCGGTGCCGTTCTCCTTCATGTGCTTGAGGAGACGGACGACGAAATCCGCGACGAGGTCCACGCGCAACGTCCAGCTGGCGCGGAAGTAGCCGAACACCCAGACGAGGTTCGGCACGCCGGTGAACATCATGCCGCGATAGGTGATGGTGTCGGCGAAGGTGAGGGGCTTGCCGTCGACGGCGAAATCGATGTCGCCCTGCGCCGAGAGATGAAAGCCCGTCGCGGTGACGATGATGTCGGCCTCGAGCTCCTTGCCGGACTTCAGCAGGATGCCTTTTTCGGTAAAGCGCGCGATCTCGTCGGTGACGACCGACGCCTTGCCGGACTTGATGCCCTGAAACAGGTCGCCATCGGGAATGAACGCGATGCGCTGCCGCCACGGCCGGTACTTCGGCGTGAAATGCGTGGCGATGTCGTAATCCTTGCCGAGGTAACCTTCGACGACGGAGAGCAGGTCCTTCTTCACGCCATCCGGATCGTTGAAGGTGCGCTTGGTGAAGGCATCCTGTTCAAACAGGATTTGCCGCCGCGTGATTTCGTGAATCCAGGATTCGTCGACCTGAAGCTTGCGCAGTTGCTCGGCGATTTCGATGGCGTTGCGTCCGGCGCGGAACCAGGTCGGCGAGCGTTGCAGCATGGTGACGTGCGCGGCGTCGTTTGCGATCGCCGGCACCAGCGTCGCGGCGGTGGCGCCGGAGCCGATGACGATGACGCGCTTGCCCTTGTAATCGAGGTCTTCTGGCCACGTCTGCGGATGGACGACCGTGCCCTTGAACGTGTCGAAGCCCGGCCACTCCGGCGTGTAGCCCTCGGAGTGCTTGTAGTAGCCCTGGCACATCCAGAAGAAGTTCGTTGTGAAGCGCAGGTGCTCACCGGTGTCGTTGCGGGTGGCATCGATGGTCCAGAGCTTGTCGGTGCTGGACCAGCTGGCGGCTGTGATCGTGTGGCGATAGCGGATGTGTTGGGCGAGATCATTCTCGTCGATCACCGCACCCATGTAGGTGAGGATTTCGTCGGCAGTGGCGATCGGCGCGCTCGTCCACGGCTTGAAGCGATAGCCGAAAGTGTGCAGGTCGCTGTCGGAGCGAATGCCGGGATACTTGTGGGTGGTCCAGGTGCCGCCGAACGTTGTCTGCGTCTCCAGCACGACGAACGTCGTGCCAGGCATTTGTGTGGTCAGGTGGTAGGCCGCGCCGACGCCCGAAATGCCGGCACCGGCGATCACCACGTCGAAGTGTTCGGTGCGTTGAGTTGCGGTGCTCTCAATCTTGCTTTGAACGTTCATCCCGAAACCCTTCTTGTTGTTTTGTGTCTCACACCTCGCGGCGGTTGAGGAAGGCGAGGCGTTCGAACAGATGCACATCCTGTTCGTTCTTGAGCAGCGCGCCATGCAGCGGCGGGATCAGCTTGCGCGGATCGCGTTCGCGCAGCATCTCTGGCGTCATCTCCTCGTTCATGAGAAGCTTCAGCCAGTCGAGCAGTTCGGACGTCGACGGCTTCTTCTTCAGGCCCGGCACCTCGCGCACCTCGAAGAAGATGCGCATCGCTTCCGCGACGAGGCGCTTCTTGATGCCCGGGAAGTGCACATCGACGATCTGTTCCATCGTCTCCTGATCGGGAAACTTGATGTAGTGGAAGAAGCAGCGGCGCAGGAACGCGTCCGGCAATTCCTTCTCGTTGTTCGAGGTGATGATCACCACCGGCCGCTGCGCGGCCTTGATGGTCTCGCTCGTCTCGTAGACATGGAATTCCATGCGGTCGAGTTCGAGCAGAAGGTCGTTCGGAAACTCGATGTCGGCCTTGTCGATCTCGTCGATCAGCAGCACCGGGCGTTCGCCGTAAGTGAAGGCGTCCCACAGCTTGCCGCGCTTGATGTAGTTGGAAATCTCCGAGACGCGCGGGTCGCCGAGCTGGCTGTCGCGCAGGCGCGAGACTGCGTCGTATTCGTAAAGGCCCTGCTGCGCCTTCGTCGTCGACTTGATGTGCCAGGTGAGGAGCGGGGCGCCGATCGCTTTCGCGACTTCTTCCGCGAGCACGGTCTTGCCGGTGCCGGGCTCGCCCTTCACGAGCAGCGGGCGCTCGAGCACGATCGCCGCGTTGACCGCGACTTTCAAATCGTCAGTGGCGACGTAATTCTTCGTACCGGAAAATTTCATCGGACCTTTGCCCCGTTGCCTCGCTTCGACCGCGCGAAGTCATACTTTGTTTCAAACATGAAACGACCGCCTGACGGCGGTCGTCGCATTTCGCGAAAGCCTGTCTCAGGCGCGTCTTATCAGTGAAAGAATGACGAGCACAATAACACCGCCGATCACCGCGTTGATGATCGCGGCGACGATGCCGCCACCGATGGCGATGCCGAGCCGCGGCAAGAGCCAGCCAGCCACCACGGCACCGACGATTCCGATCACGATATTGCCGATCAGGCCGAAGCCGCCGCCCTTGACGATCAGTCCAGCCAGCCAGCCGGCGATGGCGCCGACGATCAGCCAAACGATAACCGATTCAATACCCATGTGCCGTTCCCCTCTTCAACCCCTTGTTATAACGTCATTTCTGACGGCCATTGTCCGGTCCGGCAGCCGGGCCAGATTGGCAGACGAAAGTCTAATACAAAAATACCGCCGGTCCAGCGGCCGGCTTGGCGAGTACACCGGATGTGTACAGGCCGATCTGCACAAATGCCGATGCCGTTTTCGTCAGCAGCACTTGACGGACGGGGGTTCGCGAGCAACTTTCAATTTATGTTCTTGCAGTTCTTTACATCCCTGCGTGACGCGCAGGTGCCGGTCACGCTCCGCGAATACCTGACGCTGATGGAGGCGCTCGACGCCGATCTCGCCGATCAGAGCGTGGAGAATTTTTATTACCTGTCGCGCGCGTCGCTGGTGAAGGACGAGCGCAACCTCGACAAGTTCGACCGCGTGTTCGGCTCGGTCTTCAAGGGCCTCGAAAATCTGCTCGACGCGATGGAGAAGGCGGACATTCCGGCCGAGTGGCTGAAGAAGCTCGCCGAGAAGTATCTCAGCGAGGAAGAGAAGAAGCAGATCGAAGCCATGGGCTGGGACAAGCTCATGGAGACGCTGCGCGAGCGCCTGAAAGAGCAGCAGAAGCGGCACGAGGGCGGCAAGAAGTGGATCGGCACCGCCGGTACGTCGCCGTTCGGCAACAACGGCTACAATCCCGAAGGCGTGCGCATCGGCCAGGAGAAGAACCGCAACTTCCGCGCCGTGAAGGTGTGGGATCGCCGCGAGTTCAAGGATCTCGACGGCAACGTCGAACTCGGCATCCGCAACATCAAGGTGGCGCTGCGGCGCTTGCGCAAGTTCGCGCGAACCGGTGCGCCGGACGAACTCGATCTCGACACCACCATTCGCGAGACCGCCAACCACGGCTACCTCGACGTGCACATGCGCCCCGAGCGGCGCAATGCGGTGAAAGTTCTGGTGTTCTTCGATATCGGCGGCTCGATGGACTCGCACATCGCGCAGGTGGAGGAGCTGTTTTCCGCCGCGAAGAGCGAGTTCAAGCACATGGAGTATTTCTACTTCCACAACTGCCTCTATGAGGGCGTATGGAAGCAGAACAAGCGGCGCTTCTCCGACCGCACGCCGACCTGGGACATCCTGCACAAGTATCCGCACGACTATAAGGTCGTGTTCGTCGGTGACGCGTCGATGTCGCCGTACGAGATCATGGTGCCGGGCGGCTCGGTCGAGCATGTCAATGAGGAGCCCGGAAACGTCTGGCTCGAGCGCGTGACGCGGACCTATCCGCACACGGTCTGGCTCAATCCGGTGGCGCGCAAGCACTGGGACTACTCGGAATCCACCACCATCATCCGCCGCCTGTTCGCCGAGCGGATGTTTCCGCTGACGCTCGAAGGGTTAGAGGGCGCGATGCGGGAATTGTCGCACTGAACGTTTGCCCCGGGCGCAATGCAGCGCGTCAGCGATGCGTTGCTGAACCGGGGCCGTTTCAAACTCAGCGCTTGTAATGGTCCCGGCTCCGCGAAGCGGCATTTCACGCCACATCGCGTCCGGGACAAGAACCAAAAGAGGAAACATGCCCCAGCAAATCAAACGCGGCATCAAGCCGATGCTCGACGAGGCCAATGCGCAGATCGAGACGATGAACGTGCAGCAGGTGCACGATGCCATGGCCAAGGGCGACGTCGTCCTGGTCGATATCCGCGATCCGCGCGAGATGGAGCGTGACGGAAAAATTCCGGGCGCGTTTGCTTGCACGCGTGGCATGCTGGAATTCTGGATCGATCCGCAGTCGCCGTATGCCAAGCCGATCTTCCAGGAAGACAAGAAGTTCATCTTCCATTGCGCCGGTGGCTTGCGCTCGGCGTTGGCCGCGAAGACCGCCGACGATATGGGACTGAAGCCGGTCGCGCACATGGATGGCGGCTTCGGCGCATGGCAGAAGGCCGGCCTGCCGGTCGAAAAGGTCGAGCCGAAGAAGCCGAAGGCTTAATGCCATGGCGAACCGGGACCCGCTCGTTTCCACCGACTGGCTGGCCGCGCATCTGAACGATGCGAACGTCAGGGTTATCGACGCCTCGTTCAAGATGCCGGGCGTCACGCCGCTGGCGAAGGACGATTACCTGAAGGCGCATATTCCGGGTGCGCCGTATTTCGATGTCGACGGAGTGTCGGATCACTCCAATCCGCTGCCGCACATGTTTCCGAGTGCCGATCAGTTCGGTCGAGATGCCGGTGCGCTTGGCATCGGTAACAGCGATACGGTCGTCGTTTACGACTCCGGAAGCTGGATGGCGGCGCCGCGCGCGTGGTGGATGTTCCTGTCCTACGGACACCCGGACGTTCGCGTACTCGACGGCGGGCTGAAGAAGTGGGTCGCCGAGGGACGCAACGTCGAAAGTGGCGCCGTCACGCCCAAGCCTGCGGATTACAAGGCGTCTTTCGATGCGAAGCGTATCCGCATGATCGAGCAGATGGTCGCGAACGTCGCCAGCCGCGTCGAGCAGGTGATCGATGCGCGTGCGGCGGAGCGCTTCGAGGGCCGCGTGCCGGAGCCGCGTCCCGGTTTGCGCGTCGGGCACATCCCGGGCGCGCGTAACGTGCCGTACAATCTGCTGATCGATCCGGCGACCGGGACGATGAAGCCGCTCGACGATTTGCGGGCGGCGTTCATTGGCGCGGGCGTCAAGCTCGATGCGCCGATCGTCACCAGCTGCGGCTCGGGCGTGTCGGCCGGCGTGCTTACGCTCGCCCTCTATCGCCTCGGCGTCGAAAACCCCGCGCTCTACGACGGATCATGGACGGAGTGGGGTGCAGCGGACGGCCCGCCGCTCGCGACGGGACCGGCTTGAGCCTCTCTAGTTGAAGAGCGGCGCGAACGGCTGCTGCTGTTCCTGCTGCTGCTTCTTCCGCGCCTCGCGTGCGCGAACGATGGCGATCCGCCGCCGCTGTGCAGCGATCTTTGCAGCGCGTGCGCGCCGCGCCGCTTCCAGGTCACGTGTGCGAATCTTGGCGGCTTCCGCCTTCTTGCGCGCATCGGCGATGCGGGCAACGGCATCGCCGCCATCGCTAAGCGTGGCGACCTTCACCGATCCTGTTGCTGCGGTCTGATCGGGTGCGGGTGCTATTTGAACAGGAGCAGCAGCTTCCCGAACAGGAGCAACGGCCTCGGGTGCGGGAACAACCGGTGCGGCAGCTTCAATTGCCGGTGTCCCGGTGGTGCGTTCGGCATCGGGTTGCTGCGTAACCGCAACGGGCGGCGCAGGCTCAGGCGTATTCAACGCAGCGAGCGGACCCGGAACTGATTCATCCTTCGTTGGCGCCGATGTGTTCGCATCGGGCGTCGCGGTGACAGGCTCCGCCGGCGGCGCTGGTGGCGAGGCAACGATCTCGGTTTTGCTCTCAATCGCAGGCGGCTCATCGCGCGGCACCACAGGTGCGGATACCGCGGGCGCAGCGACAGCTGCTGGCTGAGGTTCCGGCTCGACGCGCAACATCGCGATCATCGGCACCGACGTGTCCGCCTTGACGAACACCTGCTCGGGCGGGCGGCGCTGCGGAAAGGTTGCGAAGTTCTCGTGCGTGGCGCGCAGAAGTGCGGCGGCGCCCAGCCCGAAAACCATCACGGAAACCGACATGACAGTCGCGATGAACAGAAATCGAAATCCGGGAAGCATTGCCTGTGATGTCCAGCCGTCGCGCCAGTGGCTGGCGCGCGGACGTTAGAGCCGTGACGAACGCAAAACGCCGACAAGCACTGAACGCAACGCACGCAACGGGGAGAGAAACGCCCGACATTCGGACCGATCGCGACGAGATTGGCCGAAGCAAATTCCGAATCAGCGGCTGTGAGAATAGCGCAACGTCGTGCAGCCGATTCGTTAAATTTACAGGTCCGGGACCTGCGTCCGAGGCCCGCGATCACAGGTCTGTGGAAGGCGCGAAACTCGCGAAAATGTCACATCCCGGGGTTCAAATTTTTACCCCGCGGTCTTGAATGCGCCTATATCGTGGGGGAAACGGCTATTAACTTTCCAGTACGGGCTTCAGGGTTATACAACCGGCATGATGAACAAGAGCATTTTTGCGGTTTTTGGCGCCATCGCGTTGAGTTCGGTGGCCGTGCCAGCCGTCGCACAGATCTATCAGCAGCCGCCCGGTTACTCGGTCCAGCAACCCTATCGCGGTGGCCAGGCCGCTGCGCCGGATTTCGACGCGCTCGATGATGACGATGATACGCCGCAGTCGCGGAATCCGGCCGCTTTGTCGCCGCCTGGACCCGCACCGCTTGGCCCGATCCTGTCGCCGGACGATCCGCGCTATGGCCGCCCATCCGCCAATGCCGCGCCGGCCGGTCCGATCCTGTCCCCGAACGATCCGCGTTACGGCGCTCCCGCAGGCCCGCCGCCGGTGATTTATTCCGACCGTCCGGCCCAGCATCCGCGTGACGGGTTCACGCCGCGTCCGCCGGAAGGCGTTGCCGGGGTGACCGGTTCACTCCAGCCACAGCAGGGACCTGACGGCCGCAACACGGTGATGACGCTGCCTGCCGATGAGCAGCCGGAAACCGGCCCGGTCAAGGAACTGCCGCCGCACCTGCGCAAGCAGGAAGTCGCGTTCCAGACCAAGGAACCTGCGGGCACCATCGTGGTGGATACCTCGAACACGCATCTCTACTACGTGCTCGGTAACGGCCGCGCGGTCCGC
Organism: Bradyrhizobiaceae bacterium; assembly: GCA_040376815.1. Classification (GTDB taxonomy): domain Bacteria; phylum Pseudomonadota; class Alphaproteobacteria; order Rhizobiales; family Xanthobacteraceae; genus SG-bin9. The sequence continues at coordinate 10,059 of JBEIPX010000002.1, read as the reverse complement.
TACGGCATTCGCGTCGGCCGCGACGGCTTCACCTGGAACGGCGTTCAGAAGGTGACCCGTAAGGCCGAGTGGCCAGATTGGCATCCGCCGGCCGAGATGATCGAGCGTCAACCCTACCTGCCGCGCTTCATGGCGGGCGGTGAGGGCAATCCGCTTGGCGCGCGCGCGATGTACCTCGGCAATACGGTCTATCGCATCCACGGCACCAACCAGCCGTCGACTATCGGTCAGTCCGTGTCGTCGGGCTGCTTCGGCATGCTCAATTCCGACGTCGCGGATCTGTTCGATCGCGTGAAGGTCGGCACACGCGTCGTCGTGCTGCCGGGTGGCAAGCCACCCGTTCCCGCGAACACTGCCGCCGCCGATCCGGTGCAGCTACAGAGCAGCCAGATGTATGCACCGCAGTCGTCGGGTTCGGCTCCGCTGCCGCAGGGTAATGTCGCGTCGAATGCGCCGGTGCCTGGCACCGGGCCAGCCGTCGTGCCGCCGCTGCCCGCGCCTGTCACGGTGCGCTAAGCGCGAGTTTCAGTTCTGAAGGCAAAATGCCCGGCGGCGAGCCGGGCATTTTCGTTTCACCAGAACGACTGTCAGCCCAGCACGCGGATCGGCTTGCCGTCGAGCCAGGCGGCCACGTCCTCGACGCTCTCGCCGTAGAAGCGGCGATAGGTTTCCTCGGTGACGTAGCCGATGTGCGGCGTGATGACGACGTTGTCGAGCGTGCGGAACGGGTGGTCGAGCGGCAGCGGTTCGACGGGGAATACGTCGAGGCCCGCGCCCGCGATCTTCTTCTCGCGTAACACCTCGATCAGCGCCTCCTCGTCGATGATCGGCGCACGCGCGGTGTTGATGATGTAGCTCGTCGGCTTAATCCGCCGCAGATCCTCGCGTCCGACCAGTCCGCGCGAGCGGGCGCTCAGCACCACATGCACGCTGATGACGTCGGACTGCGAGAACAGTTGCTCCTTGGTGGCGTATTCGACACCGGCAGCGGCGCAGGCTTCCGGCGTCAGGTTGGTGCTCCACGCGATCACCTTCATGCCGAGCGCTTTGGCGATCCCGGCGACGTTGGTTCCGAGTTTGCCGAGGCCGACGACGCCGAAGACCTTGCCTTCCGGGTCCATGCCAATGGTGGTCTGCCAAGGCTCGCCGGCTTTCATCCTGGCGTTCTCGAAGCCGATCTTGCGGGTCAGCTCCAGCATCAGGCCGATCGCAAGCCCTGCAGTCGGATTGCCGACGCCACCGGTGCCCGACACCACGATACCGCGCTCGGTCGCAGCCGGCAGGTCGATTGCGGCGTTGCGCATGCCGGAGGTGACGAGCAGCTTCAGCTTGGGAAGCGCGCCAAGCACATCCTTGCTGAACGGGGTGCGTTCCCGCATGGCGCAGATGACCTCGAAATCCTGGAGTGCGGCGATGGCCTCGGCGGTCGATGCGAACGGTTTGTTGAAGACCTTGATGTCGGCTTTCTCTTTCACGCTCGACCAGTCGGCGAGCTTGAGGGCCACGTTTTGGTAATCGTCGAGGATCGCACAGCGCAGGCGCATGGGTCTTTAGTCCGTTTTCGGAATCAGGATTAGCGGCTGGAGGCCGCGGAAGGGGAGCGCATGGTCGCGCGCGCCGGGGAACGGCGCAAGCGGGATCAGGAACAAGATCGGGTGTTTAGCGGGACGGAATGCCGTGCTTGGCGCGCCAGGCCGGGCCGGGACCACGCATGTAATGCAGTTCCGGACGGTATGGATTGAAGGCTGCGACGATGAACTGGCGCCAGAACGTGGCAATCTCGGCAAGCACGCCGCTGACGCGGTCGGTGAGATTGATGGTGCCGGTGACCGGCTCGTTGATGGCAGCCATGTCGATATTCCTGGCAACAATCCTGGGAACAATCCGCCTTCCGGGAGCGACTCTGTAAATCTGTCGCTGCTCGTGCCCTGCTGCGTTCAAGATGCGGCGAAACTGATTAAAATGTGGTTTGAATTTTTTCGGGGAATCCGGGAGTGCCCGTTAAGCTTGCTGTTCGCTTAACAAGCGGTGTGACGGTGGTTGCCCTTTTGGAACCGCGCGGCTACATCAGCGGCAGCAAATTCCCCGCTCAGAACCGCAAATCAGACCCCTCAGAAAGAGTGTCAGGACCGCGATGGCTCGCCAATTCGTCTACTTCATGCAGGGCCTGACCAAGGCCTATCCGACCCGCAAGGTGCTCGACAACATCCACCTGTCCTTCTACCCGGACGCCAAGATCGGCGTGCTCGGCGTCAACGGCTCGGGTAAGTCGACCCTGCTCAAGATCATGGCCGGCATCGACAAGGATTACAGCGGCGAGGGCTGGGTCGCCGAGGGCGCCCGCGTCGGTTACCTCGAGCAGGAGCCGCAGCTCGACGCCAGCAAGACCGTGCGTGAGAACGTGATGGAAGGCGTCGCCAAGCAGAAGGCGATCCTCGACCGCTACAACGAGCTGGCGACCAACTACTCGGATGAAACCGCCGACGAAATGACCAAGCTCCAGGACGAGATCGAGGCACAGGGCCTCTGGGATCTCGACAGCAAGGTCGATCAAGCGATGGACGCGCTGCGCTGTCCGCCGGACGATGCGGATGTCACGAAACTCTCGGGCGGCGAACGCCGCCGTGTCGCGCTGTGCAAACTGCTGCTCGATCAACCCGACCTGCTGCTGCTGGACGAGCCGACCAACCATCTCGACGCTGAGTCCGTGTCGTGGCTGGAAGGGCACTTGCGCAACTATCCGGGCGCGATCCTGATCGTGACCCACGATCGCTACTTCCTCGACAACGTCACGAGCTGGATTCTCGAACTCGACCGCGGCAAGGGCATTCCCTACGAGGGCAATTACTCGTCGTGGCTGGTGCAAAAGCAAAAGCGGCTCGAGCAGGAAGGCCGCGAGGATGCCGCACACCAGAAGACGCTGGCGCGCGAGCAGGAATGGATCGCGGCGTCGCCCAAGGCGCGTCAGGCGAAATCCAAGGCGCGCTATCAGCGCTATGAGGAGTTGCTCAAGCAGGCGAGCGAAAAGCAGACGCAGACCGCGCAGATCATCATCCCGGTTGCCGAGCGCCTGGGAAACAACGTCGTCGACTTCGAAAGTCTGTCGAAGGGCTACGGCGATCGCCTGCTGATCGACAATCTCACCTTCAAGCTACCGCCCGGCGGCATCGTCGGCGTGATCGGCGCCAACGGCGCGGGCAAGACCACGCTGTTCCGGATGATCACCAAGCAGGAGACACCGGACAGCGGCACGATCACCATCGGCGACAGCGTGCATCTCGGTTACGTCGATCAGTCGCGCGATGCACTCGACGGCAAGAAGACCGTGTGGGAAGAAATCTCCGGCGGCAACGACCAGATCCTGCTCGGCAAGCGTGAGGTGAATTCGCGCGGCTACTGCTCGGCGTTCAACTTCAAGGGCGCGGACCAGCAGAAGAAGGTCGGCGCACTCTCGGGCGGCGAGCGCAACCGCGTGCACCTCGCCAAGATGCTGAAGTCCGGCGCCAACGTCTTGCTGCTCGACGAACCGACCAACGATCTCGACGTCGATACGCTTCGCGCGCTCGAAGAGGCGCTGGAGGACTTTGCCGGCTGCGCGGTCATCATCAGCCACGATCGCTGGTTCCTGGATCGTATCGCCACGCATATCCTCGCGTTCGAAGGCGACAGCCACGTCGAGTGGTTCGAAGGTAACTTCCAGGATTACGAGAAAGACAAGATGCGCCGCCTCGGTCAGGACTCGATCATCCCGCACCGGGTGAAGTACAAGAAGCTGACGCGGTGACGACGCCATGGCGGACTGGAGCGCCCGGCAGTATCTGAAGTTCGAGGACGAGCGCACGCGCGCGGCGCGCGATCTTCTCGCGCAGGTGCCGTTGCAGGATGCGCGCAAGGTCGTCGATCTCGGCTGCGGGCCGGGCAATTCAACCGAGCTGCTGGTCAAACGCTGGCCGCAGGCCGCCGTCACCGGCACCGATACGTCGGCGGACATGTTGCGGCAGGCGCGCGAACGCCTGCCCAACGTCACGTTCATCGAGTCCAATGTCTCGCACTGGATGCCGAAGCCGCAGACCGACGTGCTGTTTGCCAACGCGGTGTTTCCATGGGTGCCGGATCACCTGCGACAGCTGAAGCGCCTGCTCGAGGCGTTGCCACAGGGCGGCGTGCTCGCCGTGCAGATGCCGGACAATCTCGATGAGCCGTCGCACGAACTGATGCGCGAAACCGCCAGGCTCGAAGCGTTCCGGGAGCAGCTTTCGAAGGCTGCGGGCGCGCGCGACATCCTGCCGGAGCCGCAAGTCTACTACGATGCGCTGAAGCCGCTCTGTACCCACCTCGATATCTGGCACGCGGTTTACAACCATGTGCTCGATGATGCTGCGGCGATCGTCGAGTGGGTCAGAGGCACTGGCCTGCGCCCATTCCTCGATCCGCTCGAAATGGACGCGCGGCGGGCGTTCGTCGAAGCCTACACGGCGCGCATCGCCAAGGCTTATCCGCCGTTGCTTGACGGTAAGGTGATGCTGCGCTTTCCGCGGCTTTTCATCGTGGCCGTGCGCTAGACGTTACGTCGCGATCAGTTGCTGACGTCGGGCTTGTCGCAGGAGGATGGGGAAGCGATACTGAAGCGGAGCCTTATCAGACCCGCGACATAAGCGAGCCGTCATGAACCCTGAACTCTTCACCGCCTTCCTGCTCATCACTTTCGTGTTTGTTCTTTCGCCGGGTCCGATTGTGACGCTGGTGATCGCGACCGGTGCGACGCAAGGCATCCGTGCGGCGCTGACGACGGTGGCCGGCACGATCGGCGGCACCTCGGTTTTGATCGCGGCAATCGCTTTCGGCCTCACCTGGATCCTGAAGAGTTCAGTGGTGCTGTTCGAGATCATTCGCTGGGCGGGTGCGGCCTATCTCATCTGGCTCGGCATCCAGGTCTGGCGCAGCGCCGGCCAGCCGGACGCCGCGCCGATGACGGGGCGGGTGCATTTCTGGCGCGGCTTTCTGATTGCGCTGTCCAATCCCAAGACCGCGGTTTTCTTCACCGCGTTCCTGCCGCAGTTCGTCGATCAGAGCCTGCCGCCGGATTTCCAGCTGATGGTCATGTGCATCGTCTCCGTGCTGATGGCCGCCGTCACCGACTCCTGCTGGGCGATTGCTTCTGGCCTTGGCCGGGCCTGGTTCATGAAGCCGGCGCGGGCGAAGCTGCTCGGGCGGCTGTCGGGAAGCATGCTGATCGGCGGCGGCATCTGGCTGTCGCTGACGCGGCGGCCGGCATAAGCGTGGCATCCCTCGGGTCGCGCCCGAGGGGCATGCTTATCGGAAAACCGCTTAACACTTTCCCGGATCACGCTCGAAGGGGCATTTTGACCCCTACAATCGTCTCGATTGGGTCACAATGAATCGGGTAGAACCCGGTCTGCTTTTCCCTCACCCGAGATCATAGATGTCCCTGACCCCTGAAACGCCGCTTCCACCCAAAGGCGCTCACCTGCGGCCGCTGCCGATGCTGATCTTCGGATCGCGCTGGCTCCAGCTTCCGCTCTATATCGGCCTGATCGTGGCGCAGGGCGTTTACGTCATCCTGTTCCTGAAGGAGCTGTGGCACCTGATCGCGCATGCCACGACCTTTAGCGAGCAGCAGATCATGCTGGTGGTGCTCGGCCTGATCGACGTGGTGATGATCTCGAACCTGCTGGTGATGGTCATCGTCGGTGGATACGAGACGTTCGTGTCGCGGCTCAATCTCCAGGGCCATCCCGACGAGCCGGAGTGGCTGAGCCACGTCAACGCCAGTGTACTGAAGATCAAGCTTGCGATGGCGATCATCGGCATCTCGTCGATTCACCTGCTGCGTACGTTCATCGAGGCCGGCGGTCTTGGTTCGGGCAGGACGACCTACACCGAGACCGGCGTGATGTATCAAACCATCATCCATACGGTGTTCATCCTGTCAGCTATCGGCATCGCCTACGTCGACAAGCTGTCCAACGGTGCGATCGACGCCGCGCGCGGGCACGCGGCGCATGGGCCATCGGCCCACTGATGGCGCGCGGCTGCCGCATGCGCAGGTGCATGAGGTGGCGGCCAGCCGCTGTCGCAGCGGCCAGCGTCGTGCTGGCTGTTCTGTCCATGTCTGCGCCGGCGCGGGCCGCGCCGGATGCCGCGTTCACGCAATTCATCGCCTCGCTCTGGCCAGACGCGCAGAAAGCCGGCGTCTCGCGCAAGACGTTCGACGCGGTTACGCGCAGGCTCGAGCCGGATTATTCGCTGCCTGATCTGATTCTGCCGGGGCGGCCCGCGTCCGGCGCGCCGTCGCAGGCCGAATTCGTGCAGGTGCCGTCGCAGTACGTGAACGAGGGAACGATCGGCCGATTGGCGTCGCATGCGCAGACCTTGATGCAGCAGCATCGCGCATCGCTGATCGGCATCGAGCGCGACTACGGCGTGCCGGCGGCGGTCGTGCTCGCGATCTTCGGCCGCGAGACCGATTTCGGCCGCGCGGCGTTGCCGTACAACGCGATCCGCGTGCTGGCGACGCAGGCCTATGTCGGCCGGCGGAAAGCGCAATTCCGAGAGGAGTTCATTCTCGGCCTGAAAATCCTCGACGAGGGCCATGTCAAATTGAAGGACATGCGCTCGTCATGGGCGGGGGCGATGGGGCTGACGCAGTTTCTGCCGTCGGAATTTTTCAAGAACGCTGTCGACTACGATCGCGACGGCCATCGCAACATCTGGACCTCGGTGCCGGATGCGCTCGCATCGGCCGCGCTGCAATTGAAGACCAAGGGCTGGCAGCCCGGCGTGCGCTGGGCTTATGAAGTGCATGCGCCGAAGAACGTGGACTGCACGCAGGGCGTTCCGGATGTGACGCGGCCGATCGGTGAATGGCTGAAGGCTGGCTTCGTGCCGGTGCGCGGGCGTCAGCTCCATCCGCTGGAGCAGGCGCAGACGGCGTCGTTCATCCAGCCGGAAGGCATCTATGGTCCGACGTTCCTGACGACGAAGAACTACTTCGTCATCAAGGAGTACAACTTCTCCGATCTCTACGTGCTGTTCGTCGGCCATCTGAGCGATCGCATTTCGAACTCCGAACGTTTTGAGACGCCTTGGTCGGCGTCGACGCAGTTGCGGACGACCGATGTCGAAACCATGCAGCAGAAGCTGACGGCACTCGGGCTCTACAGTGACAAGATCGATGGCAAGGCGGGAATGAAGACGCGCTCGGCGCTCGGCGCGTTTCAGAAGTCGGCGGGGCTCAAGGTTGACTGCTGGCCGAGCACGGCGGTGCTCAAGGCGATGAACGCGCCTGCAGCAGATCCAAAACCGGCTGCGGCACAATCCAGGCCGCAGCCGAAAGCCGCGCCATCCAAATCATCGCAGTCCAAGACGACACCGCAAACAAAAACCCGGCCGTGACGGCCGGGTTTCTTAAATTGCTTCGTTCGAAGAACGTGCGATCAGCACACTTCGACGCGGCGGATGCGCCAGCCGTAGCCATCCCAATAGCGCTCGCGAACGATACGGCAGGAGGGCTCTTCCACATAAACCGGCGCCGGAGCGTAGCCGTAGGCCGGGCGCTGCGAGTTGGCGATTGCGCCACCGATGATCGCACCGCCGATCAGGCCGCCGGCAACGCCAGCCGCGATACGGCCGCCGTCAGCCTGCGCAGCCGGAATGGCCGTCACGATCGAGCCGGCGAGGGTCGCGACCGCGAGGATCGCCGAAACAGTCTTTTTCATCATCATCTCCTCAGATCACGCCAAATCCCGGCGTTGGGAATCGGTCAGCAATGTTCAAACGAATACGCGATGTTATCCCGATCGTCACATCATTGAAAGCAACGGCTGAACGAGCCGTAAATGCTGTTGCTGTTTAGCCGCAGAAACACGGGTTTTTGAAGGCGAAATCGCCGTTTTCACCCCGAAATCCCGGGCGATTGCAGCTATTTTCACCGCTCCGGCAGCGCTCTGTTACCGCCGGAGTGGTAGCAGCGGCTGGCTCAACGACAAATCTGAACGCGGCGGACGCGCCAGCCATAGCCGTCCCAGAAACGCTCGCGGCGCAGGTAGCAGCCGCCGTATCCACCACCGTAGCCGCCATAGTAGGCGGGAGCGTAACCGCCGCCGTAGTAGGCCGGGGCGTACCCATAATAGCCGGGGCCATAGCCGTAATAGCCGGGTGCGTATCCGCCGTAGTGGCGCGGGCCGTAATAGCCCCCGTAGTGGCCGCCGTAATATCCGCCGTGCAGCGCGCCGCCGATGATGGCGCCCGCGGCCAGTCCACCAAGCACGCCGGCCGCGATCCGGCCGCCACGCGCTTCGGCGGGCTGGGGCATGAATGTCGTTGCGGCGAGCATCGCTGCAGCCGCGGCTGCCAATATGAACTTCCTCATGACACACCTCCTGCAAACTCAACGAGACAATGGCGCATCCCGAAATAGGTTGCGGCCAGACCGGCGTATCCTGCCACTCCCGTCGTACTTAAGGGGAGTGGGCGATCGAAATTCTAGATTAGACTCGTTCTAACAAACGGCGGCGATTTCACCCGAGTTTGGAATAGCTTGAAACTGCCCGTTTTCCTTTTGCGCAGCGCCGTTCGCTGAAATATCGCTATAGGCGTTCGATAGGGTGTTCCTGCATTCATGATCGTCTGTTCCTGCAACGTCATCACCGATCACGACATCCGCAATGCGGTGAGTTCGGGCGGACCCGTGCCCCGCACGGCCCGCCAGGTGTATGGATGTCTCGGCTGCAGTGCCGAATGCGGCCGGTGCGCCCGCACGATCAAGAAGATCATGAATGAGGCACTGGGCGCCTGCGCCAAGGCCTGCTGTTCCGGATGCCCGCATGCCGGGGACCACGCGAAGGCCGCCGCGCTGGCGCGGGCCCTCGATCCGCTTGCGGAACCGGCACAAGCCACTCTTTAAGCTGAGATTTTCTGGCATGTTCCAAGGCTGGTGCAGTTCACCGGAGAGGGCTTGCTGCGGCTCTTGTTCTGATTTAGAACTGTTCTAAATAGAAGAGATTGAGGCTCGCCGTGGGCCTCTCAGCATGGAGCGGCGTCATGAAGGGCGATCCGAAGGTCATCGATTTTCTCAACAAGGCGCTGCGCCACGAGCTGACCGCCGTGAACCAGTACTGGCTGCATTACCGCATGCTGGAGAACTGGGGCCTCAAGGATCTGGCCAAGGTCTGGCGCAAGGAATCGATCGAAGAAATGCAGCATGCCGACAAGCTGATCGATCGGATCCTCTTCCTCGACGGCTTCCCGAACATGCAGGTTCTCGATCCGCTGCACATCGGTCAGACCGTGAAGGAAATCCTCGATTGCGATCTCAAGGCCGAGTACTCGGCGCGCGCGCTCTACGAGAAGGCGGCGACGCACTGTCATTCGGTCAAGGATTATGTGACGCGCGACATCTTCGAGAAGCTCATGAAGGATGAGGAAGGACACATCGACTTCCTCGAAACCCAGATCGATCTTGTGAAGCGGGTCGGCGTCGAGCTCTATTCGCAGAAGCACATCGGCGAACTCGACCACGACTGACGCGTCGGTTGCTGTAAAACAAAAGGCGGCTCATCCGGTGGATGGGCCGCCTTTTTGTTTCCCGCAAAGATCGGTGCTCAGTTGCCCTCGGCTTCGAGTGCCTCGGCCAGCAGCACCAGAGCCCGTTCAGCGAACGTGCGCATGTTCTCATGCCGATTGCCGTGACCAGTTTCGATCGTCACGGCGCGGGTGATCGGGCCGGCAACGGCCGTGCACGAATGGCCGGCCGCGTCGCCATAGCGGTTACCGCTCGGTCCGGAGGCGCCGGTTTCACTGAGACCCCACGTCGAGCCGAGCTGTTGCCTCACGCGCTCGGCAAGCAGTGTTGCGTAAGGTTCAGTCGCCGAACGCAGCCCTTCCATATCGTCCTTGGTGATGAGGGCAACGGCGGCGCGGGCGCGGGGCGTATAGATCACTGTGCCGCCGCGATAATACGCCGATGCCCCCGCGACGCTGAGCAGAGCCGCCGAGATCAATCCGCCGGTCGATGACTCGGCAATGCCGATGGTTTCG
>JBEIPX010000115.1:0-8056 GCA_040376815.1 Bradyrhizobiaceae bacterium | reverse complement strand
TGGATCGCGCCATCGATGGCTTTTTCAACCGGCGCGTTATCGATGCTCAGTCCTTGCGGCACGATGCGCACCTTCTTCGCGGAGCCGTCTGCCACGCTGACCACGCGAAACTTGATGCCTTGCAGTTCAAGCGTCTGATCGAATTCGGCCGCCGTCGCCGCCGGAGGAGTCGCAGCGGGATTTGCCGGGTCAGCGCGTGCCGAACCGGCGACGCCGACAGTCAGGGTATAGTTTGCGGCTTCGTTGCGCCGAGCCGCATTTCGCATCAGATAGACACGAAGGGTATAGGTTCCATCGGCCGGCAATGCCGCGCTGAACCGATTGCCTTCGATCGAACCGTTGAACAACGCCTGATCCGCACCGGGCCGCATGACGTTGAAGTATGCCGAGCGATTGCTTGTCTTGAAGTCTGCCGACATGGTCTGTCCGGCGGCCGCTTGCAGAAGATAATCGACATACGCACGGCCTTTGATCGCTCCCTTGATCGTGGCGCTGCTTTGCCCTTTGCCGAATGCGATCCGCTCCTGCCGTCCGTCGTTCTGGGCGAAGGCGAGACCGGGCATCAGCAATGAAAAAGCCAGCAAAAGGCATTTCAGGATTCGCATGGTTTCCTCTCCTGCGAGCGAGGCCGCCGGTTTCCAGTCCGCATCGCGGGGCAGCGAGTTCACAGGAGCCTTATGAGCGAGCTGCGCCAGTGAGGAATATCGCCAAACCAAATGACGTCCAGTCGTTCAGAATGTGCGCGCCTGTGCTCACCCAAATGTTCTTGGTGATGATGTAAGGAATGGTCAGGACGAGTCGCGCGATGCCGATGCCGACGACAGCTTGCAACACGTTCCAGCCATAGGTTGGCAGGTGCGCCGCGCCGAACAGCACGGCCGTGAGAAACCAGCACAGCAGAACTGCGCTGGTGCGCGACATGCCTCGTTTGGCGACGAACCAATAGAGCAGCGCAAGAAACGGCAGGATCGTCAGCACCTCTTCGCCAAAAAGTTGCGGCGCCGTTCTTGCGACGAAGGTCAGCTGCTGTGCGAGCGTCTGCTCGGCCAGCGCGGCGATGACAGCATTGCTTGTCGTGTGCGTCATACCGCTAATGACGTATGCGACGGCTAACGTCAGCACCATGTTGATCGCCGCGAACAGGATCATCAGCAGGACGTCAGTTGCCCTGAGCCGCCGGAAAATCGCGGTCCAGCCGGACGGAGCCACCCATGCCAGGGCGGCCAAGGGAATCGCAAAGAACAGAATGGAAGGAACGATTTGCGTCACAGGGCCCCTCAGAAAAGGGGGCGGCAGGATCAGAACAGCGAAGCCGGCGGCCACGCCCAGCATCACGATCCACCACTGGGCTCCTGTGATTTCAACCGGCTTGCCGTTGTAATAGGGGAAATCGTCGTCCGGACGTTCGAGCCACGCAATACGGCTGGAAAGGTAAGACGGGCGCTCGCCGGGACTCGTCTCCGCCTGCCGGTTGGTCATCCTGCGTTCTCCCCTGAATGGCCTTGGACAGTAAGACAATCCGGAGCCGCGGAGTCACGCGGAATCTAACGCCAAGAACTGCGCCTCAATTGAGGGTCATCACCCCGACGATCGCGCCCATCAGGCACGTCACCAGTGTGCCGGAGAGGATCGACTTCAGCCCGAGCGAGGCGATCTCGGCGCGCCGCTCGGGCGCCATCACGCTCAAGCCGCCGATCATGATGCCGAGGCTGCCGAAGTTGGCGAAACCGCACATCGCATAGAGCATGATCAGCTTCGAGCGCGGATCGAGCGCGTTCGGCGCGAGCTTCGACATCTCCACATAGGCGATCAGTTCGTTCAGCACGGTCTTGACGCCCATCAGGCGGCCGGCCGCGATCGCCTGATCCCACGGCAATCCCATCAGCCAGCACACCGGCGCCATTACGTAACCCAGCATGCGCTGGAGCGAGATCGGCTCGCCACCGATCGCAGGCAGCACGCCGAGCATGGCGTTGACGAGATAGACCAGCGCCACCAGCACGAGCAGCAGCGCGACGACGTTGAACAACAGCTCCAGCCCGCTGGTCGTGCCCTTGACGATCGCGTCCATCGTGCTCGATGCATCGGGAATGGAATCGTCGAGCACGCCTTGCGTCGCGCGCGCCTCCGTCTCCGGCACCATGATGCGGCTGATAAGGATCGCGGCGGGCGCGGCCAGCACCGAGGCGATGACGAAGTGCGCGGCCGCATCCGGAACCAGCGGCGCGATCAATGTCGCGTAGAGCACGAGCACGGTGCCGGCGATGCCCGCCATGCCGCCGGTCATCACCAGAAACAGTTCGCTGCGCGTCAGCTTCGCCAGATACGGGCGAATGAACAGCGGCGCTTCCACCATGCCGAGGAAGATGTTGGCGGCAGTCGAGAGGCCGACCGCGCCACCGACGCCGAGCGTGCGCTCCAAGAGCCATGACGTGCCGCGCACGATCGGCGGCAGCACGCGCCAGTAGAAGAGAAGCGTGGTGAGCACGCTCATGAGCAGGATCAGCGGCAGCGCCTGGAATGCGAGCACGAAGTCCGCGCCGGGTGTTTTCACCTCATAGGGCAGGGGACCGCCGCCGATATAGCCGAACACGAACGACGTGCCGGCGCGGGTTGCGGCCGCAATCGCGCCGACCGCATCGTTGATCGCGGCGAAGGCTTTGGTGGCGTAGGGAATCTTGAACAGCGCGAGCGCCGTCGCGAGCGTCACCGCCAGCGCGATCAGCGTCTGCTTCGCGTCGACAGCGCGGCGGTTCTCGCTGAACGCCCACGCGATCGCCAGCAACGCGACGATGCCGAAGATCGATTGCAGCTGCTGCATTCTGCCCCCGACCACAACGTGCCGCAGCGGGCGAGCGTCCGCAACGCCGCTTGACTTATCCATAACCGGATGGTTATACGTTAATCCATAACCAAGGGGTTATTGATCGCGATGCCGGCTACGCCCGATATGCTCTTCAAAACACTCGCCGATCCAACGCGGCGGGCGATCTTCGAACGCCTGTGCCGCGAGGGCGAGCAGACGGTCGGGGCGCTGACGGCGCGGGCGGGCGTCTCGCAACCGGCGGTCTCGAAGCATCTCGGCGCGCTGAAGCTCGCCGGGCTCGTGCGCGATCGCCACGAAGGCCGCCAGACGCACTACAGCGCGCAGCTCCGCGCGCTGGCGCCGCTGGTCGACTGGACCAGCCAGATGACCGGCTTCTGGGAGAAGCGGTTCGATGATCTCGAAAATCTGCTGAAGAGGATGGACCAATGACGGATGGATCGGCCGAGACGCGCACTGTCGTCGTCGAGCGCGAGTTTGCGCATGCGCCCGAGAAGATCTGGCGGGCGCTGACGCAGCCGCACCTGATCGCCGAGTGGCTGATGAAGAACGACTTCGCGCTCGCCGTGGGGCACCGCTTCAACCTGCGCGGCGACTGGGGCGGCGTGCTGGATTGCGAAGTGCTCACGATCGAGCCGAACCGGACGCTTTCCTACACGTGGAATTTTGCGCATGACGATCCGGCGTTCGCTCTGACGAGCGTCGTCACCTTCACGATCACGCCGACGCGCAACGGTACGCATCTGCGCATGGAGCAGGCGGGCTTCCGTCCCGATCAGAAGCAGGCATTCGGCGGCGCCCGGCATGGCTGGGAGCAGTTTCTCGCGAACCTCGACCAGGTGCTGGCGCGCGCGGACTGATCCGCGCCGCGCTTCAGCTTTATCTTGAAGGAGAGACGTCATTGAGTGCGTGGGTTCGTCAGTTTCACCGCTGGGTGAGCATCATCTTTACGCTGACCGTCATCGCCAACTTCGCCGCCATGGCAATGGGGACGCCTCCCGCATGGGTGGTTTACTCGCCGCTGCTGCCGCTGTTCCTGCTGCTGTTCACGGGGCTGTACATGTTCGTGCTGCCGTATGCGGCCGAGTGGCAGCGCAGGCGACACGCCGGTGGGGTGCAGCGAACGCGATGACATGCTCCGCGTAACTCCGTCGCATGGAACTGCTGATCCCGGACAAGAAACTGGCAGCAGCGAACACGCTCCCATTCAAGATCGAATGAGAGGTCATTGCTGCGACACGCCGCTATGCGTATGTAGCTCTCAAAACACGGGAGAACCGCATGGGCACCGCGAATGTCAGAACAATGAAGGCTGACGAAGACGTGGCGATCGGCACCGTCGTCCTCGCCTTCGCGACCGATCCGATGACCCGCTGGAGCTGGCCGGGACAGGCCTTGTATCTCGAAGCGATGCCGCGGCTCGTCCGCGCGTTCGGCGGCAAGGCGTTCGGCACGGGCGGCGCGTATTGCACTGACGGCTATTCGGGCGTCGCGCTCTGGCTGCCGCCGGGGATCGAACCCGATGCGGACACGATGGGCGAACTGATGCAAAGCACGCTCGCCCCGGAACTGCTCGAGGATGCATTCTCGCTGTTCGGCGAGATGGCGAAGTATCATCCGCACGAGCCGCACTGGTACCTGCCGCTGATCGGCGTCGATCCGATGCATCAGGGCAAGGGAATCGGCGACGCGCTGATGGCATACGCGCTGGAGCGGTGCGATCGCGAGGGCGTGCCGGCCTATCTCGAATCGTCCAATCCGCGAAACATCTCGCTCTATCGCCGTCACGGCTTCGAGCCGCTCGGCGAAATCCAGGCCGGCTCGTCGCCGTCGCTCGTGCCTATGCTGCGCAAGCCGCGGTGACGATGCTGCAAGCGTCGCCGGACTTCGAGAGATATCTTCGCGACTGGAATCTCGTTCCCGACGGCGCGCCCATCGAACGGCACGTCTCGCATCTGTTGCCGGTGCGGCAGGGTGGCGTGGCGGCGATGCTGAAAGTCGCCGGGCACGACGACGAGCGCATCGGCGGCAAAGTGATGTCGTGGTGGGACGGCGAGGGCGCTGCGCGCGTGCTGGCGCACGACGACACCGCCATCCTGATGGAACGCGCCGAGGGCACGGCCTCGCTCGCCGTGATGTCGCGCAGCGGCCACGACGACGAGGCCTGCGCCATTCTTTGTGAGGTCGTGGCGCGGCTGCACAAGCCGCGGTCCGACCCGCCGCCGGGCGGTCTTGTGACGCTGGAGCACTGGTTTCGCGAGCTTGCGCCTGCGGCGGCATCGCACGGCGGCATCCTTCCCGAGAGCGCGAAGGTAGCGAAGCTGTTGCTGGCGGATCAGCGTGACATCCGCGTGCTGCACGGCGACCTGCACCACGACAACGTGCTCGACTTCGGCGCGCGCGGCTGGCTTGCGATCGATCCCAAGCGCGTGGTCGGCGATCGCGGCTTCGACTATGCGAACATCTTCACCAATCCGGATATCGATCATCCGCAATGGCCGGTGGCGACGAAGCCGGAACGGTTCGCGCGGCGGCTTGAGATCGTGACGGAGGCGGCAGGGATCGAACGCACGCGGATGCTGCGCTGGATTCTGGCGTGGACCGGATTGTCGGCGGCCTGGTATCTCGGCGACGGCGATCCGGCTCGGATCGATCTGGATATCGCGGAACTCGCGTCAGCGGAATTGAACCGCTGACGCTTTAATCGAATGGCTCAACCGCGCCCGACGAACGGCATCTGCGTCGCCATGATGTTGAGGAACAGCGCGTTGGCGTCGAGCGAGCGCGTCGCCATGAAGACGATCGCATCCGCAACGTTCTGCACATCCATGCGCGGCTCGATCATCTTGTCGCCGCGCGGCTGCAGCACGCCGCCCGCCATGCGCTCGGTCATTTCGGTCGCGGCGTTGCCGACGTCGATCTGGCCGCAGGCGATGTTGTAGGCGCGCCCGTCCAGCGCGGTGGCGCGGGTGAGGCCGGAGACGCCGTGCTTGGTCGAGGTGTAGGGCGAGGAGAACGGCCGCGGTGCGTAAGCCGAGATCGAGCCGTTGTTGATGATGCGGCCGCCCTGCGGCTTCTGGTCTTTCATGATGCGGAAGGCGTGCTGGGTGCACAGGAACGGCGCGGTGAGATTGGTGTCGACGGTCGCCTGCCATTGCTCGCGGGTGAGCTCTTCGAGCGGCACCGGCGGCGTGCCGACACCGGCATTGTTGAACAGCACGTCGAGGCGGCCGTAGACTTTTTTCGTTTCGGCGAACAGTGCATCGATCGATGCCGGGTCGGTCATGTCGGACACGAATACATGGCTCATGCCGGCCGGGCCCATCTTCGCCGTCTCGTCGAGCTTCTCCTTGCGCCGCCCGGTCAGCACCACGTGAAAGCCGTTCTTCATCAGCCCGAGCGCCGCCGCGCGGCCGATGCCGGTGCCTGCGCCGGTGACGAGCGCGATCTTCTTGTCTGCCATGGTGTTTCCTCGGATCAGCTTTTTGCTGGTTACTTGGTGGTGGATGCGTAAGGCGGGCGCGGAATATTCTGATGCGCGGCGCGCAACGCCGCCGACCAGCGCGAGCGCAGGTCGTGGAAATACGGCTCGCCCGCTTCGATGCGATAGTTGAGTTCGGCTTCGAGCGTATCGGGACGCACGACCAGAATGTCGATCGGCATGCCGACGCCGAGATTCGAGCGCATGGTCGAGTCCATCGACACGAGGCCGATCTTCAGCGCGTCGTACAGATCGACATCGTAGGCGATGGCGCGGTCGAGCACCGGCTTGCCGTACTTGTGTTCGCCGATCTGCAGATACGGCGTGTCGGTGGTGCACTCGATGAAGTTGCCGGCCGGGTAGATCATGAACAGGCGCATCCGGCCGCCCTTGATCTGTCCGCCGAACAGCATCGACACGTCGTAGCTGATTTCCTCGGCCTTGAGTGCCGGACCTTCGACTTCGTTGACGGCGCGAATCGCGCGGCCGATCCGCTGCGCGGCCTGAAACATGGTCGGCGCGTTCACCAGCGTTTCGAGTTCGCCGGTCTCGGGGTTCTCCTGGCCCTCGTTCAGGGTCGAGATCACCGACTGGCTGATCGCGAGATTGCCCGCGGTCGCGATCGCCATGATTCGCTCGCCGGGTTTCGAGAACACGTGCAGCTTGCGGAAGGTGGAGATGTTGTCGAGGCCGGCGTTGGTGCGGGTGTCGCCCATCATCACGAGGCCGTCACGCACCAGAATTCCACAGCAATAAGTCATCGGCAGTCCCCGGCCTTTCCGAGGCTGCTTTTTACGCGGTGCGGACGGGGGCGGCAACCGGGGGCATGTATGCCTGTTTGCCCCGGACGCGGCGCAGCGCCGAAAGCGCGTTCACGCGCGTCATAATAAGTGGCGGTGCGCCGCTGATCCGGGGCCGTCGCGCATTCGGAGTTTGGAACGGTCCCGGCTCGGCGATGCAGCGTGAAGGACACTGCATCGCGTCCGGGACAAGGTCTTTTACGACTGGCTCTGGCGTCCCGCCTGATCGACCCTGACCGCGACTTCGAGCGTTTCGCGGCCGCCGCCATAGCGCGTGCCGCGGACGGGCGCCGCACCAAGGTAATCGAGGCCGATGGCGACGCGGGCGTGCGCGTCGGTGGTGCAGATGCCGTTGGTGGCGTCAAAACCGACCCAGCCGAGATTCGGCACATGGGCTTCGGCCCAGGCGTGCCCCGCTTCCTGATCGATCTGGCCGTCGGCGCGCAGAAAGTGTCCGGAAACGAAGCGGGCAGGGATACCGGCGCTGCGCGCGCAGGAAATAAAGATGTGGGCATAGTCCTGACACACCCCGCGGCGCATCGCGAAAGCCTCCGCCGCTGTCGTTCCGGTGTTGGTCGGATCGGTATCGAACGTCATGTGCTCGTTGAGCTGCACCAGCAGGCCGTGCAGGAACCCGAGCGTATCGCTTTCGGATTCGTCGCGCAGATTGTGCGCGAAGGCCGCCATCTCCGGATTGACGCGGGTGAGGTCGGTCTCGCGCAGGAACAGGCTCGGCGGAAACCGCTCGTCGGTGCCCTTGAGCACGCCGCCGGTGTTGTGCGTCTCCACCATGCCCTCGACCCGGACGGTCAGTTCCTCGACCGGGCCGAGCGTGAGGACGTGAGTGATGTTGCCGAACGCATCGAGGTGCATGTCGAGGCGCGAATCGCTCGACACGTCGATCTGCCAGTTCGCGACGTACTGCCCGTCATGGCTGCCGGGCGTCATCCG
>JBEIPX010000117.1:0-8008 GCA_040376815.1 Bradyrhizobiaceae bacterium | reverse complement strand
GGCGCGTACTTCTGGGTCGGCCATGAGGGCTCGGTGCCCGTGCACAATCCGGGCTACTGGCTGGACGACAAGATTCTGCCGATCGGTTCGAGCGTGTTCTCGCGCCTGATCGAAACGCGGATGCCGTTGTCCGCATAAGCACAAAACACAAGCAGCGGAGAGCTGACGCGATGACCGATTTGCACGACCTCTCCGCTGTTCAACTGTTGTTCGGCTATCACGAAAAGCAGTTCTCGCCCTCCGAGGTGCTGGAGGACGTGATCGCGCATGTCGGGCGCTGGGAGCCGCATATCCAGGCGCTCTACGCTTACGATCCGGACGGCGCGCGCGCGGCTGCTAAAGCCTCGACCGAGCGCTGGGCCAAGAGCGCGCCGATCGGCTCGCTCGACGGCATTCCGGCGACGATCAAGGAAAACATCGCGACCAAAGGCGTGCCGGTGCCGCTCGGCTCGATCACGACCAAGCTCGTGATGGCGGAAGTCGATGCGCCGCCGGCCGCGCGCATGCGCGAAGCCGGAGCCGTCGTCTTCTCGAAAACGACAATGCCGGACTACGGCATGCTGTCCTCGGGCCTCTCGAGCTTCCATCCGCTGACGCGCAATCCCTGGGACTTGAAGATGAATCCCGGCGGTTCGAGTTCGGGCGCCAGCGCCGCGGGCGCTGCGGGATACGGACCGCTGCATCTGGGAACCGACATCGGCGGCTCGGTGCGCCTGCCCGCCTGCTGGTGCGGCCTCGTGGCGTTGAAGCCTAGCCTCGGGCGCGTGCCGATCGACCCGCCCTATGTCGGCCGCGTCGCCGGGCCGATGACGCGCACGGTGGAAGACACCGCACTGATGATGAGCGTGCTGTCGCAGCCCGACGCCCGCGACTCGATGAACCTGCCGCCGTCGACCATTCACTGGCAGTCGCTGGAATCTTCGCCCAAGGGACTGAAGATCGGGCTGATGCTCGATCTCGGCTTCGGCATGCCGCTGGAGAAAGAGGTTCGCGAGACCGTCGTCGCCGCCGCGAAGCGCTTCGAGGCCGCGGGTGCGACCATCGTCGAGGTTCCCTCAGTCCTGACGCGCGAGACGCTCGACGGGCTCGACGCATTCTGGCGCACGCGCTCGTGGGACGACATCTCAAAGCTGCCCGCGAGCGAACAGAAGAAGGTGCTGCCCTACATCTACAACTGGGCCGAGACCGGCGCGCGGCTCACGGGCCTCGATGTGATGCGCGGTTTCAATGCGACGATGGCAATGCGCGCCGGTGCGGCCAAGCTGTTCCAGAACGTCGATTACGTTCTGTCGCCGGTATCGCCGGTGGTGAAGTTTCCGGCCGAGTTCGCCTCGCCGCTCAACGATCCGGCAAAACCGTTCGAGCACATCATCTATACGGTGTGCTGGAACATGTCCGAGAACCCGGCCGTGTCCATCAACGGCGGCTACGATGCCGCGGGCTTCCCGATCGGCGTGCAGATCATCGGCCGCCGGTTCGACGATCTCGGCGTCTTGCAGATGGCGAAATCGTTCGAGGAAATGCGTGGCCCGCAGCGCCCGTGGCCGCAGCCGCCGGGCTGAACCTCACTAACGCGACGAGTAGTTCATCGGCAGCACGAACGCCTTGCTGCTCTCCTTCATTTCCGGCGGGAATGACGGCAGTGGCTGGGCGCGGCGGACCATCGCCAGCGTCTCGGCATCGAGCGACGCGTGCCCGGACGATCCGGCGATCCGCACGCCGCTGACACTGCCGCTGCGCGTCACCGTGAACGCCACTCGCGAAGTACCCCGGAGACCGGCGGCGCGCGCTTCGGCCGGATACTGCTTGAACCGCTGCAAATGCGCGACGAGGCGCTGCGCGTAAGATGCGGATGCAGCTGCTGACGCAGCTGCGCCGACAGCGGCCGCGGCCGCCGGCGCGCGGCGCTCGGCTTGCGGGACGGCTGTCGTCCGCGGAGCCGGCGGCGAGGTGCTGCGCTTCTTGACCACCGGCTTGACCGGCTTCGGCTTCTCCAGCTTCGGCTTCGGCTCCGGTTTGACCTCTTCTTTTTTCTCTTCCGGTGGCGCGGCGACGACCGGCTTTTCCTGGATCGGCGTCGGCGGGATCAGCTCTTCCTTGAACTCCGGCACCGGCTCTTCCTGCGGCTGCGGCTCGGCCGCTTCCTGCATGGTCGGACCCGGGGCGATATCGAGCGGCTGGGTTTCCGGCGCGGCGGAGACCGGAACGAGATCGACCATGATCGGCGGGATCGGCATGCCGGCGTTCTGATATTGCGTGTACCAGTAGATGCCCGTCGCGATCATGAGCGCATGCAGCAGCACGACGACGATCGCGGCCACGCTCCAGCGCGGCAGATCGGACCGCTCCGTCGGTCCGTAAAGGACCAGCGCGCTCATTTCGGTGCGCTTCTCGTCTCAAGGCCGACGAGCGCCACCTTCAGGTAGCCGGCGTCGCGCATCAGGTTCATCACCTCCATCAGATCGCCGTAGCTGACGGTCTTGTCGGCGCGGATGAAAATGCGTTCGTCCTTGTTGCCCTTGGTCGCCGCTTCCAGCGCACGCGTCACGCCGTCGCGCGGCAGAATCTCTTCTCCGACCGCGACCGCGAGATCGGGCTTCACCGTGACGAAGACGGGCTTGTCGGGTTTCGGCGGCGGTTGCGCCGTCGAGGCTGGAAGATCGACGCCGATGTCGACGGTCGCGAGCGGTGCAGCGACCATGAAGATGATCAGCAGCACCAGCATCACGTCGATGAAGGGCGTGACGTTGATCTCGTGGGTCTCGACGAGATCGTCGTCCCCTGCCCGCCGGCCGCCGAGCCGCGCACCCATTGCGCTTACTCCGCCGCGCGCGCCAGCATCGGCGTGCGCCGGGTCTGGTCGCGGCTGACGAGCAGCAGCACCTGCGCCGAGGCGTCGGTGAGCAAGGCGCGATAGCCGGTGATCGCGCGCGCAAGATGATTGTAGATAACGACCGCGGGAATCGCCGCGACGAGGCCGAGCGCGGTCGCCAGCAAGGCCTCCGCGATGCCCGGCGCGACGACGGCCAGGTTTGTCGTCTGCGCCTCGGAAATGCCGATGAAGGAATTCATGATGCCCCACACCGTGCCGAACAGGCCGACGAACGGCGCCGTCGCACCGATGGTTGCCAGCACGCCGGTGCCGCGTCCGATCCTGCGCGCCATCGCCGCCTCGACACGTTCGAGCCGCAGCGCGATCCGCTCCTTGAAGCTGTCGTCGAACGTATCGCGCGAGAGCTCCGCCTCATGCGAGGCGGATCGGACGATCTGCGCCACCGCATCGCGCGCATCGCCCGCATCGCGGTTCGCCTCGCGCAGCGTCGTGTCGGTTTCGAGCAGCGCCAGCCGCTTCTTCGCCTGACGCTTCGCGCCCGCGAGTTCGATCGATTTCGCGAGCCAGACCGTCCAGGTCACGAGCGAAGCGAAGGCGAGGCCGATCATTACCACCTTCACGACGATGTCGGCGTTGAGGAACATGCCCCACGGCGAGAGGTTCTGCGGCAGCGCCGCGTTCGGCGCGGCCATCGCGGGGCCCGATGCACATAGAACGGCAGTTACCAGAAGGAGAAGCCCAAGTAAGGAACAACGCCGTGCGGAAATCATGTTCGTGATGTCAGGCATCTGCAAACCTGTCTGTTTTGCGCTGGCCAGCCCGCTTCAAGCACAGCACCCTTTAACCAGGACGCCGGTCCGGACTTTTTCAGAGAAAGTACGGACCCGGTTTTGCCGGCTGTCAGCCGGCCAGCTTGTTGCCCAGCGCCCGGAAGCGTTCGAGCTGATCCTTCTTCAGTTCGCGCGCCTCGTCGCGGCCGACGAACACCTTGTACATGATGCCGCCATCGACGTTCAGGAAGGCGACGAACGCCGACGACTTGTTCATGAAGGGACGCTCGACGAAGGCGACGCCACCGCAGCGCGTGTGCCGCAGATGGCCGTGCAGGCCCTTCGGCTGCATCAGGTTGAAGTAGCCGCGGCCGATCTCGCCGTTCGGCACCGGGCCCGAGAACTCGAAGATCGCGTCGTCGGTATGCACGATCAGCGTGACGTCGCCCCACGTGGCGATGTCCTGCATCGCCTCGACGAAGCCGTCGCCCTTGTCGATCCGCACCATGCCCTTCGGCAGCGCTTCGAGCACGGCGCGCGGCGTCACCTTGCGCTCGCGCGCGACATCCTCGATGACGACGCCCGGATTGGCGGCGAGATGGGTTTTCAGATCGTCAAGTTCGACAACAGACATCGCTCAAGCCTCACAATGCTACGCAGACAGCACACCGTCTCAGGCGGCTTTCGAATTACGCTCGGTCTGGATGACCTCGAAGCCTTCGAACTTCGGATGCCCGAGATAGAGGCTTTCGCCGGTCTGGTTGTCGGCGCGCGCGTGGGCGCGGCGGAATTGCTCGGACTTCGTCCAGGCTTCGAAGTTGGACTTGGTCGCCCAAACGGTGTGGCTGGAATAAAGCGTGTGATCTTCCGCCTCAGGACCGCGCAGCAGGTGAAATTCGACGAAGCCTTCCATCTGGCTCAGGTAGGATTCACGACTCGCCCAGACGTGCTCGAACGACTTCTCGGCACCCTTCTTCACCTGAAAACGGTTCATTGCGATAAACATAAGTTCTTCTCCAGTTACAGATGACGCCGAACCGGACGATCCGGAGCGGCGAATTCATTTTTCGGACCTTGTGCGCTCTCACGTCCGAATTGCAAGCCGTAATGCTCTGCGTTTGATCAATGTTACATCGCGAGCAAATCGTGCGTGCGACAACAGCAAAGCGAACCGCGTCCGGGCATAGACGCAGCTCGCAAAACTTGAGGGCTTTGACGGCGCGATCAGGCGCCGCCGAAGTGGATCTTGATGCCTCCCTTGTAGGTAATGCCCGGGCCGGGGCTCGAGAACAGCACGTCGTTCTGCGTGCTACCCGTCGTATCCGAACGCGGGATGGCGTAAGGGCGATAGTATTTGTCGGTGATGTTATCGATGCCGAAGTTGATCGTGACGTCAGGCGTCGGCGCGTAGGCGAGATAGACATTGAAAATGTCGCCTGACGTCGCCGGCAGGAACATGGTCTGGTTGACCTTGTTGTTGGCCGCGAACGAAATCCACTGCGCGGAGACCGTCAGCTTGCGGTCGAAGAAGCGCATGCCTGCGGTCGTCACGATCTTGTGCGGCTGGATCAGGCTCGCGATGCCGACACCCGTCGACTTGGTTTCGCCCTCGAGCACATTTCCGGCGACGCCCGCGAACCAGTTGCCTGCGTCATAGAACAGCTCGCCTTCAAAACCCTGGATGAAAGCCGCGCCCGTGTTCTGATACTGGATGAACTGATTGACGGTCGTGAATGTCGGCGGACCCGGAACCTGCAACTGGACGCGGATCGGATTGAACGACACCTGATCGATGAAGTCGACAAGGTCATTGCGGAAGTAGTTGAGCTTGCCGCGGAAAGAGTCACCCGCTGTGACGATGTTGTCGTACTTCAGATTGACGCCGACTTCCTTGGTCTTGCCGACTTCGGGCCGCAGGTTCGCGTTGGGCAGGAAGCAGAACAGGCCCGAGATGCCGCTGGGACACGGCACGCTGAACGGCGCACCGCCCGTTGCGTGCGAACCGAAGATGACCGTTTCGGTGATCGAGGGCGCGCGATAGCCTTCGGAGTAACTGAGATACGGGGTAAAGCCCGCAACCGGTGTCACACCAACCGTGATCTTCGGCGACAGACGATCGCCGCTGGAACTGGTGCCGCCGGACTCGAGCTCATAGCGATCGTAACGGACCGCGCTGATCACTTCGAGCCAGGTCGAATAGTTGCTCTTCAACTGAACGAAAGCGCCGGACACGGTGCGCACGCCGCTCGGCGTCGTCACATTGGAGTTGCCGCGCGTATCGAAGGTCGAGACATCATCACGGAACGCATCGAAGCCATACGTCAGCGCGTTGTTCCAGCCAAGCAGGCCGAAGCGCGAGGTGTTGTTGACATCGATGCCGACCGTATCGAGCAGGTAACCGCGCCGGTCCCCGGTACAGCCGGTGATGTTGTTGCCAAAAGTCCCCGTCGGACAGATGCCGCCGTTTGTCAGCCGCTGGTTGTAGGTCTTGACCTGATCCTGATCGGTACGGTTGCCGTAGAGATTGATGTTCCAGTCGAAGATATTGTCGTCGGGCTTGTTGTATTTCCAGTTCAGCGTGCCGGTGTAGTTGTTGACGTCCGATGCATAGACCGAGGTACCGGCGATCGCGGCCGCTGGTGCCGCCGCTGTGGTCGGCCCGCGATTGAACTGGCCCACGTCATACTGGTAATTCTGGAAGATACCGCCGATCTTGACGGTGTGCCCGTCCGCAGGACGGGTCGTGACCTTCAGCATGCCCGCCGCCACATCGCTGGCGGTGTTGCCGATCTCGGTGCCCTGCCCGTCCTTGTAGTTCGACTGGCTGCGATAGACCGCGCCGCCGAACACGTCGACGGTCGGATACGCACGCACGCCGCCGAAGATCGAGCCGACGCCGCCGATCTTGTTCGACTTCATGTTGCCGGTGAGATCGACGCCCCAGCGCTCGCCGGGACGGACCACATCGTCGATGTCCTTGGTGCGGAACGACACGAGACCGCCGATCGCACCCGAACCATAGATGTTCGAGGTCGGGCCGCGCCCGATATCGATGCCGCCGATCAGTTCCGGATCGAGGAAGAAAGCGCCGTTGGCGTTGTGGCCGGTACGTTGGTAGTTCTGGCGTGCGCCATCGACGACCACCGCGACGCGGCCGAAGTCCTGCAAGCCGCGGATGTTGACGGAGGTGGACGGATCGTCGCCGCGTTCCTGCAGCGAGACGCCTGGCACCGTGCGCAGGATTTCGCCGATACGGCGCGGCTGCTGCGCCTGGATCTGTTCCTGCGTAATGACGCTGACCGGCGCCAGCGCGTCGATCGCACGCTCTTCGGTCTTGGTAGCAGCGACGGTGATCGTATCGAGCGTCTGCGCGCCGCCGCGGGCGGGCGGAGTCGCCTGCGCATTGGCGTTCAGCGCGGCAGTGTCCGCCGGTTGCTGGTTCTGACGCTTGGCGTTCTTTTTGCGCTTCTTCTGCTTATCTTGCTGGGTCTGTTGAGCCTGCGGTTTGCCGCTATCAATCTGCGGCGATGCGCTTTGCGCATGAACGGCGGCAACATAGCCGAACGTCAACGCAACAACAGAAACTCCCCATAGAAGCGCGCGCGCGCTTCCGGTCCGGCTAGCCATGATGCCCCCAGTCGTACTTCTACTTGCTGTGGCTGGCGGGCGGTTCGCTCGAAAGCGTCGGCTTGCTGGCTGTTTTAGTTAAGTGCATGCGCAGGAACGCACTGCACCCCCAGCATTTTTCGTAAAACCGGGCCCGTGCACGGTCAAGCCGAACCGCTTCAGTTTACATCTATTGTAAAGTGCGCATCTGGAGGCGATGCCGATCTGAACCTATACCGGGAGAAACCGGTTCCAGATCAAAACGAATGAAGCAACCTCCGCGCGACGGCGCCGCCAACGAAGCACGGGTCACGCAGACGTCAGGCGCGGACTCGCGGCAGATCGGGTTAACTGCCAACAGTCTGAACGCGCGCGATCTGTTTGCATCGTCGCGCGAGATTTCCATCATTCATGGCGACGAAACTTATCGCCTCCGGCTGACCGCCCAGAACAAGCTGATCCTGACCAAATGAATCCGTTACGTCATGTCATGCCCCGAACGGGCATCCGGCTCGCTGCCACCCTGCTGCTTGCGGCAGCGTTCGCCGCGACCGCTCCGCGTGCGGGCCTGACTGTCGATGCCGCCGGCGCCACCTTGGTCTCGACCGGCAACACCGGCCGCGTGGTTTCGGTCGGCGGCGCGGTGACGGAAATTCTATACGCACTCGGGCTCGAGGAGCGCGTCGTCGGCGTCGACACCACGAGCCTCTACCCGCCGCGCGCACTCGCGAAAAAGCCGAACGTCGGCTACATGCGCCAACTCTCGCCGGAGGGCATTCTCGGGTTGAATCCACAAGCT
>JBEIPX010000444.1:0-2958 GCA_040376815.1 Bradyrhizobiaceae bacterium | reverse complement strand
CGTCGTGCCCGTCAAGATAGGCCAGCTGTTCGGTCAGCTGCAGGCGCGTGCCGCCACCCTCCGGATGCAATTCGACCGTCACCAGCGATGCCGAGAGCGTGCGGCCGTCGATTGCGATGCCGTAAGCGAAAATGATGCG
The DNA here is from genome assembly GCA_040376815.1 of Bradyrhizobiaceae bacterium. Lineage (GTDB taxonomy): Bacteria > Pseudomonadota > Alphaproteobacteria > Rhizobiales > Xanthobacteraceae > SG-bin9. The sequence goes on along the minus strand of JBEIPX010000444.1, from coordinate 2,819 downwards.
CGCGTCCTGGACGATCTCGATGAAGGTCTTGTCGACAAGCTGCGGCGTGCCGTCGGGCAGGGTGGCGCGATGGATTTCGCGCCCGCCCGGACGAAAGTCGAGACTGTATTCGCTGGTGCCGGTGCCCGCGTGGCAGTCGGACCAGCGCTGCTTGGCTTTCGGATCGGACCATGCGTTGAACACGCGCGCGGGAGAGGCTTTGAACGTGCGCTCCAGCACGAAGCTCGTGTGAGCGGTTGATCTGCGGGTCCTGATTCCTCCTCGTTGAGATATCGGTCGATGCCGTCGAACTGCCTGATCCACATCGCCTTGCGGCTTGAGACCCAGGCTTCCAGCCCGCTGAACGCCTCGGGCGCGATACGATAGGTCCGCACCCGTCCGCTTTTTTCAGAACGCACGATGCCGCCGGCCTCCAGCACCGCGAGGTGCTTCAGCGCCGATGGCAGAGCGATGTCGAGCGGCTTCGCCAGGTCGCTGACAGAGGCCGGCCCATCGCTGAGGCGGTCGATCATGGCGCGGCGGCTGCCATCGGCGAGCGCGACGAACACCCGGTCCAGCCGCGTTGCGGAGTAAGTGTCAGGCTGCATGGGTTGCGCCTCTAATAGTTTCCATATTGGCTAAGTATTCGAGGATAGCCTTGAGGGCAAGAAAAACTTTCCGTTTCGGCTAAGTTTCTTTCAGGACCGGGATTTCCGTTCCGCCATGGCAAGAGTTGAGCATTTCCGCCGGCCGCCTTTCCGTCTCCACTTCGGGCTTGCGAGCGGTGTGGGGACCGATTGCTGTGGCGGAGCGGGGCAACACCCGGACGAAGGCTCGGACGTGGCCGCGCAGTGGCGAGTCACGGCCGCGCGATGCCGATCTCGTGCTTCTGCCCAGCGGCATCCACGGGACTGCGGAATGGCTGCGAAGCCATGTTGCTGCCGAGGCGTCGCAGGCGCAGTTGCTGCCGTGGGCAGCGATCGCGTTCGGCGCCGGGATTGCGCTCTACTTCGGAGTCGCGCGCGAGCCGGTTCTCGCGGTGGTTGCTCCTGTCGCCGCACTGTTGTGCGTGGCTGCCTTTCTGATGCGGCGGCGGAATGCCTTTCCGCTGCTCCTGCTGCTGGCCGTTTTCGCCACCGGCTTTGCGGTGGCGACCTGGAAGACAGTGCGGGTCGGCCACACGGTGCTGACGCGGCCGATGTTCGGGGTCGCGTTGAAGGGCTTTGTCGAAACGCGGGAGGAGCGCGAGCGGACCGATCGCTTCATCCTGCGCGTTGTCGAAATGACGCACGAGCGCTATCCGGAAAAGCTCGAACGGGTGCGCCTCTCGGTGAAAAAGGGCACTGCGCCGGCCGTCGGCCAGTTTGTCGAACTGAAAGCACGTCTGCTGCCGCCGCTCGCGCCGTTGCGGCCCGGTGGCTACGATTTCGCGCGTGACCTGTATTTCCAGGGCGTCGGCGCATCGGGCTTTGTCACCGGCACGGTGAAGGTACTCGAACCACCGTCGAAGGCTGGCGTTCGGCTCGGTTATGCGGCGTTCATGCAGGGCTTGCGCGACGGGATCGATGCGCGGATCAAATCCGTGCTGAGCGGCGATCATCGCGCCATTGCGACCGCGCTTCTGACCGGCAAGCGCGACGCGATTTCAACGCCCGTAAACGACGCGATGTTCGTCTCTGGGTTAGGCCACGTGCTGTCGATCTCCGGCTATCATATGGCGGTCGTCGCAGGCGTCGTGTTCTTTGCGGTGAGGGCGCTGCTGGCGCTGATCCCGTCGCTGACGCCGGCCTTTCCGATCAAGAAGTGGGCGGCGTTGGCCGCGCTCGCTGCGGCGTTGTTCTACTTGCTGCTGTCGGGCGCCGAGGTGGCGACGCAACGCTCGTTCCTGATGACGGCAATCGTGCTGCTGGCGATCATGGTGGATCGCCGCGCCATCACGTTCCGCACGCTGGCGATTGCGGCGCTGACGGTGCTCGTGCTCGCGCCGGAAGCCGTGGTGCATCCGAGCTTCCAGATGTCATTCGCGGCGACGCTAGGTCTCGTCGCGCTGGTCGAACGCGGCATGCCGATCCTGCTGGCGACGCCCGACAATTCGTCCGTCGCGCGCGCGGCGCTGTGGGGCGGGCGCGAGATCGCGGCGCTGGCGCTAGCGTCGATCATCGCGGGCCTCGCGACCTTGCCGTTCGCGGCCTATCACTTCCATCGCATCACGCCCTATGGCGTGCTGGCCAATCTCGCCGCGATGCCGGTGGTCTCGGGCATCGTCATGCCTGCGGGCCTGCTCGGCCTTGCAGCTATACCATTCGGCATCGACGGCGTGTTCTGGCGCATCATGGAGGTCGGCATCGGCTGGATGATCGCCGTATCGCAGTGGGTTGCAGCGTTACCCGGTGCAGTCGGCCGAGTCGCGGCTTTTGGCACCCTGCCGCTCCTGCTGGCGACGCTTGGAATCCTGCTGATATCCCTGCTGCGGACGCCATTACGGTTCGCCGGCGCGATGGCGTTAGCGTTTGCCGCCGTTCTCGCAGCGGCAACAGAACGTCCGGACATCATGATCGCCGGCGATGGTGAAAGCGTCGCCGTTCGTGGCGGCGATGGCCGGCTTCGGCTCATGCGTGCCGAGAAGAACGCCTTTCAGGTGCGCGAATGGCTTGCGGCCGATGCGGATGCTCGTACCGCCGCCGACCGGTCGCTCGCGGACGGTGTGTCATGCGACGACGCGGGTTGCGTTGTGCCGATGCCGGGTGGGGCGCTGGTTGGTCTTGCGCTGCGGCCCGATGCGCTCCCAGACGACTGCGAAAGAACGGTGCTGGTCGTGACGGCGCATCCGGCGCCACGTG
>JBEIPX010000028.1:0-14138 GCA_040376815.1 Bradyrhizobiaceae bacterium | reverse complement strand
TTCCTGCTCGAGGATCAGCTGACCGAAGACGAGCGCATGATCCGCGATACCGCGCGCGCCTACGCGCAGGAGAAGCTCCAGCCGCGCGTCACGCAAGCGTACCTCGAAGAGAAGACCGACCGCGAGATTTTCCGTGAGATGGGAGAACTCGGCCTGATCGGCGTGACGTTCCCCGAGGAATACGGCTGCGCCAACGCCGGCTACGTCTCCTACGGCCTCGTCGCGCGCGAGATCGAGCGCGTCGACAGCGGTTACCGCTCGATGAACAGTGTGCAGTCGTCGCTCGTGATGTATCCGATCTATGCCTACGGCGACGAAAATCAGCGCAAGAAATTCCTGCCGAAGCTCGCGACCGGCGAATGGGTCGGCTGCTTCGGCCTGACCGAGCCGGATGCCGGCTCCGATCCCGGCGGCATGAAGACCCGCGCCGAGAAGGTGTCGGACGGCTATCGCATCAACGGTTCGAAGATGTGGATTTCGAATGCGCCGATCGCCGACGTGTTCGTGGTGTGGGCCAAGTCGGCTGCGCACGACAATCAGATCCGCGGCTTCGTGCTCGAGAAGGGCATGAAGGGTCTCTCGGCACCGAAGATCCAGGGCAAGCTGTCGCTGCGCGCCTCGATCACCGGCGAAATCGTCATGGAAGACGTGATCGTGCCGGAGAGCGCGCTGCTGCCGAACGTCTCGGGCCTCAAGGGTCCGTTCGGTTGCCTCAACCGCGCCCGCTACGGCATCTCGTGGGGCGCGATGGGCGCTGCGGAAGATTGCTTCCACCGCGCGCGCCAGTACACGCTCGACCGCAAGCAGTTCGGCCGTCCGCTCGCCGCGACCCAGCTCGTGCAGAAGAAGCTTGCCGACATGCAGACCGAGATTGCGCTCGGCCTGCAGGGCTCGCTGCAGGTCGGCCGCCTGATGGACGCCGGCAAGATGGCGCCCGAGATGATCTCGATCGTCAAGCGCAACAACTGCGGCAAGGCGCTCGACATCGCCCGCGTCGCCCGCGACATGCACGGCGGCAACGGCATCTCCAGCGAATTCCAGGTGATGCGTCACGCGCAGAATCTGGAAACGGTGAACACCTACGAGGGCACGCACGACGTGCACGCGCTGATCCTCGGCCGCGCGATCACCGGCATCCAGGCGTTTTCGTAGGTTAACTCCCTCCCCCTGAAAGGGGGAGGGTTGGGGAGGGGGTCGTGCGACGTGACCCCCACCCGGCGCGTCGCGCCGACCTCCCCCTTGCAGGGGGAGGTAAAGTCTCCCGAAAGTTCACACGCATGTCCGACAACGACGACATTCCCTTCAATCGCGATGTCCCGCTCAAGCCCGGCGTCGTCGACGAGCCCGTCGCCGGTGTGCGGCGCGTGTTGTGCAACAACCCGTCGCCGTTCACCTTCACCGGCACGGTCAGCTACATCGTCGGTAGGGGCAATGTCGCGATCATCGATCCGGGTCCGGATGACGAGGCGCATGCGAAGGCGCTGCTCGATGCCGTAAAGGGCGAGACGGTGACGCACATCATCGTCACCCACACCCACAAGGATCATTCGCCAAACACCGCGCGCATCAAGGCCGCGACCGGCGCGACCGTGTATGCGGAAGGCGTTCACCGCTCGTCGCGTCCGCGTTACGAGAGCGAGAAGATCACGACCGAGTCCGGCGCCGATCGCGACTTCGCGCCCGACGTGAAGGTGAAGGCCGGCGAGATCATCAAGGGCGACGGCTGGGCGCTCGAAGCCGTGCCGACGCCGGGCCACACCGCCAACCACATGGCGTTCGCGTGGACCGACAAGTCGATCAACTTCGTCGGCGATCACGTGATGGGCTGGTCGACGTCGATCGTGTCGCCGCCGGACGGCTCGATGGTCGACTACATGGCCTCGCTCGATCGTCTCGCCGAGCGGCCCGAGCAGCTCTATTTCTCGGGTCACGGCCCGGAGATTCCGGAAGGCCCGCGTTACGTGCGCTTCCTCACCCGTCATCGCAAGGCGCGCGAGGCGTCGGTGCTGCACCGTCTTGCCAAGGGCGAGGCGGATATCCCGACGATGGTGCGCGCGATCTACATCGGCATCGATCCGCGGCTGATGACGGCGGCGGGTTACTCCGTGCTGGCGCATCTGGAAGATCTGGTCGCGCGCGGCGTGGTCGTGACCGACGGCGATCCGGTGATCGGCGGCAGCTATCGGCTGGCGTGAGCCGCTACTTCTTCACCGTCTTCGGCAAAGTCTTCGGCTGCGCCGGCTGCTTCTTCGCCGGCTTGATGTTGTCAGCCTGCTCGTTGATGTCCTCGATCAGCCTGGCAACGCGCGAGGCGTTGGCGCCGAGGTCGTGATCGAAGTAGCGCGACGACGAGCGCAGGTCGACGCGCGAGCCTTCGCCGTCCGGCAGCACGCGGATGACGATATCCTCGCGAAAGCCCATGATCGGCGTGCGCGCGATCGCCTCGATCTTGCCCTCGCGGCGCGGCGGCTGTGGCGCGCGGTCGACGAGGATCAGCCACTTGCGCTTCTTCACCACATTCAGCGCGGCGTCGTAAGCTTGCAGCGCGGGCACTTCGAGCGAGATCGGTTCGACGTCGGGATAGGCGATGCGCTGTTGCTCGGCCGAATAGAGGCCGGCATAGGCCGCGGGGTTCGCGCCTTCGGTGCCGCGCAGCCGTGAGATCGCTTCATAGCGCGGCGGATCGATCGCATCGGTCGAGATGTCGTAGATCGCGGGCAGCTTGCGATACTGGTAGAAGAGGTACGCCGGGTAGGCGAGGATGACCGCGTCCAGCATCAGCGCGAACAGGATACGGCTCATGCCACGCGAGCCGTTCTGCCAGATCGCCGCGAATGCGGCGAAAGCGACCAGGATCGACAGCATCGCGACGCCAAGCGCGCCGAAGAACGTGAACAGCGCCGGCTTCACTTCGAGGAAGCCGAACCGCACGATCGCGATCGACGAGACGGCCGCCACCAGCGAGAACACCGCAAGCCGCCGCGCCCACGAGGCGAGGCTCGAGATCGGTTCCGATTTGTAGGCGGCGGAGAAGCTGCGGGCCATTGTGCTGCTGGCGATGCGATTGAAGCGATGCTCTAGCGCATTTTGGCGCTGCGAGGGAAGCGGCGGAGCGCCGCTTTCGGGTTCAAATGCCGGTCAATTCTTACTCTTTCGCATCCTGTCGGCTCGTTTGATCCCCGAAATGCTCCACCAGGAAATCGATGAATGCCTTGACGCGCGGGGCGCGGTGGCGGCCGGCAACGGTCAGCGCATGGATCGGGAACCGCTCGTCAAGGTGGACATCGGTGAGCAGCGGCACGAGCTTTCCGTCCCGGACGGCGTCGTTCATCATGAAGTCCGCAAGCCGTGCGATGCCGAGCCCGGCGATCGCCATGTCGAGCAGCAGGTCCGCATTGTCGGTCATGAACGGCCCGGAAATGGTGAGCCGGTTGATACCCTCGTCGGTTCGGAACGGCCACTGCGACAGGGTCGCGAAACCGGTGATGACGAGGCAGGTGTGCTTGCGCAGATCGGCCGGCGTCTTCGGCGTGCCGTGTTTCTCGAGGTATGCGGGGCTTGCACAGATCACCCGCTTCGCTTCCAGAATCTTTCGCGCGACCAGCGTCGAATCCGCCAACGCACCGGAGCGGATCGCGACGTCGACCTGCTCGGCGACGAGATCGACCTGCCGGTCGGAGAGGTCGATCTGGAGCGTGATTTCCGGATAGCGCGCGATGAACTGCGGCAGCACCGGCGCGAGCTTGCGTTTGGCGAACGCCGTGCCGGCGCTGATGTGAATGTGGCCGCGCGGCATGTTGCGCGACGCCGTCACCTCGGCTTCCGCGGATTCGATCGATGCGAGGATGTCGCGGCTGCGCTGCGCGAACAGATCGCCCTCCGCGGTCAGGGTCAGCTTGCGGGTCGAGCGGGTCAGCAGCCGCACGCCCAGCCGCTCCTCGATTCGGGTGACCAGTTTGGAGAGGGCCGACGGGGTGACCCCCAGATCGGCCGCGGCGGCGGCAAAACTGCCCCGCTCGACCACCCGGACAAAGGCCGCCATGTCTCCGGAGGCCGTATTACGTGAATTTACGTCATGAATAAGCGTCATAAGAGCCATATTATCATTTCTGGAGATCGTAATAAAGTCTGGTCTTAAGGAGATCAGAGCCATGACCAGCGATCGTTTGGAAGGTTTGGGAGTTGAGTTGGACGCCTTTCGGCACGCCGACGGCAGCATCGATATCGCCGTTCTTGGGCGGGTCGCCCATGAGCAACGGCTGACCGCCATGCATGCGTCCATTCGTGATTTCTACAACGCCGTGCGCAGCTTCGTGCCGGGGCGCGAGCTCGCGCCGAAGCAAACGCTGAGCGGGAAGCCATGCTGAGCGGCTGAACCGCACCAGCACTGAAGTTGGTTGAAGAAGCGCGTCCGCGAGGGCGCGCTTTTTCGTTACGGGATGATGGCGCGGCAAGGGCGTTCGCGCTTCACTTACGTTCGACGTAATTGATCCACTGATCATGCGAGCTATTCTAGTGGAGTGGATTTGACATTCGCTAATACCCGCCGCGAGTCCGCAAAGCGAATGTCAAATCCGAAACTCCACTAGCAACTTAAATTGCTAGTGGTCCTTCGATTCTAACATTCGCAAGGGCGAGCCAGCGGAAATGGGATGCGAATGTTAGACTCGGACCACTAGGCATGCGCACCCAACAGGTGACCCCCGAAACCGCCGGCCAGTTCAGCCGCCTGCTCAAGCACTGGCGCGGCGTGCGCCGGCTCAGCCAGATCGAATTGGCGGGTGAGGCCGATATCTCGGCACGCCATCTCTGCTTTCTCGAAACCGGCCGCGCGCAGCCGAGCCGCGAGATGGTGCAGCTGCTCGGCGCCGCGCTCGATCTTCCGTTCGACGAGCAGAACGCGTTGCACATCGCTGCCGGCTTCGTTCCGCCGTTCGGCGACCGCGGTCTCGAGGCGGACGACTTGCAGCACGTGCGACAGGCATTCGATTTCATTCTCAAGCAGCAGGAGCCTTATCCCGGCATCGTCATCGACGGGCGCTGGGACGTGCGCATCCGCAACGAAGCCTCGCGCCGGATCCTGGGCATCTTCCGCCAGGGCTACGACATGCCGGCGAAGCTCGCCGACAACGCGATGCATGTGGTGTTTCATCCGAAGGGCCTGCGCCAGTTCATCGTCAACTGGAGCGAATTCGCGAGCCAGATGATCCAGATCCTGCATCGCGAGGTCGCGCAGAACGGGCGCATCGCCGCCGAACTGCTCAGCGAGATCGTCGCCTATCCGGGGCTGCCCGAGGACTGGAAGCGGCCGAACCGCGGCGCGTCGCCGGTGATGCCCATGCATCTGCGCAAGGGCGACCTGCACCTGTCGTTCTTCACCACCTTCACGTCGCTGGCGATGCCGGCGGACGCGGCGCTGCAGAAGATGAAGATCGAATGCTTCCACGCAGCCGACAGCGCGACCGAAGCGAAGGTACACAAGCTGGTGTTCGACTGATCAGGAGAGATTGATGACCGATGCCGCCACGATGAACGAGCTGCGCGCGCTCAACGCCCGCTTCATCCACAACTTCATCACCAACGATGTGGCCTCGCATGACGCGATCCTGCATCCGGCCTTCATGAACATCTGGCCGAACGGCCAGCGCTGGGATCGCGCGAGCTATCTGAAGTACTGGGCGACCGCGTTCGATCCGGACGTGATCGTCTACTGGGACGTGCGCGACGAACTCATCACCGTCATCGGCGATGTCGCGCTGGTGCGCTCGGCCAACAAGGCGATCCGCCGCCGCGACGGGCAGGACGTGATGGGCATGACGACGTACACGGACACGTATCTGCGCGAGAACGGCAGGTGGACATGCATTCAGGCGCAGATCGGCCCGGTCGCGCCGGAGCATTATCCCTCCGACGACACCATCGTCAGCATCTATATCAGGGGCGAGCTTCAGAAGGCTGCGGCATGAGCGAGGATCATAACAACCGCGTGCGGGCGCTGGTGACGCAGTATGTCGATGCGTGGAACGAGCCCGATGTCAGCAAGCGCGAGGACATACTCGCGCAGTGCTGGGGTGAGGGCGCGGTCTATGTCGATCCGACGGTGGAGTTGTCAGGCGCCACAGCGCTCAGTGCGCACATCGCCAGGGTGCAGGCGGCGCGGCCCGGCGCGTATCTCGAATTCATGAGCGGCATCGACGTGCACCACAACGTCGTGCGCTTCCTCTGGCGGCTCGTGCGCGCCGATGGCACGCGCGGCGATACCTCGATCGATTTTGGCGAGGTCGGCCCCGACGGGCGGCTTGCGAAGATCGTCGGGTTCTTCGGGGAAGCGCCGGGGTTGTAATGAGCAGTTAGTCGATTCCGTCGCGAACGAAGGCAACCCGGATCGTCGGATCGCCGATCGCTTCGTGTGCATCCTCGAAGCGAACACGCCGCGTCACGACATGCTCGGGATGATAGTGGCCGGCGGTGACGTGGCCGACGCAGGCTGGCATCTGTGCGCGCACGTTGACCCGGCTGATGCGCAACGTCACGCCGACTCCATACATGTGGCGCAGCGGCACGGGCGTCGTTTCGACGAAGTCACCGTAGAAGCGCTGGCAGATGCCATTGGGCTCGGTCGAGCGAATAGCGAGCATGATGCTGGCATCCGTCCCCGAGGCATCGATGACGATCGCGAACTGGCCGATCGGCTCCATCTTCAGATCGGGCGGCGCTTCGTGCACCTCGGCGCCGAGTGATCTGGCTTTGGTCAAACGCTCGGGATGATTGTCGAGATAGACTACGCGCCGCGCGCCACGGCTCACGGCGGCCTGAACCGCGAACATGCCGAGCGATTGTCCGAAGCCGCCGATGATCAGCACGTCGCTGCCAGGCCGCTGTTCGAGCCAGTTCGCGACCGCGCTGAAGCCATCGGTCGCGCCGTCGGCGAGACCGGCGGTCTGCGATAGTGCGTGACCGTGCGGGTTGCGCACCAGCATGTGGTCGGCGAACGGTACGCGCAGCAGGTCGGAGAGGGCACCGCCGTACTCAACGCCGCAGACGGGCTTCAGTCCGTAGGAAGAGCGAAATGGCACCGACGTACATGCGTTGGTGTGGCCGTGCTGGCAGCGCTCGCATGTTCCGCAGCTGATCTGGAATGGCACGATGACGAGATCGCCCGGGGTGAAGTTTTTCACCGCATCGCCTACGTTGATCACCTTGCCTGCGGTTTCGTGGCCGATTGCGAACGGTCCCGGCAGTTTCGATCTGCCGTGGACGATCATCAGGTCCAAATCGCAACGGGTGACGGCGAGCGGCTGCACCAGCGCATCGTGATCGCTTTGTAGTTTTGGCGCAGGGACGTCCCACCACTCGACGATATTGTCGCGAACGTATGTCAACTGGCGCATGGATCAGACCTTTTCGGATTTCGGCTTGGGAAACGGAATGAGCGCGACCGCCATCGATACACGCCCGATCTCGCCGCGAACGTCCAGCAGCGTGCCGCCGCCGATACCTAGGCCGCGAGCGGTATCCCATGACGCGTGCGCGCGCACGCCGATCCAGCCGCTATGCGGCTGTCTCAGCTGATGAACCGACAGGTTGGGATTGGGATCGGCAAGCACGTTGCGCAGAGGTCTGGCGATGCCATGAGCCCAATCCGCAGGTCCGAGGATCGACGACAGTGTTCCTGCTTGCGCGCCAGCAACGACCGGGACGGTTTGACGAAACCACGCGACGTCGTCGCTGATGCGCGCTTCCATCGCATCCATCATCCAGGGCTTGCCGTGGAAGGACGGCGTCTTTCGCTCCGGATAGTCCAGCGGATTCACCGGTTCCGTTGGGCGTTCCGGAACATCCGGTGCTTCGGCGCGACGCTCCTTGATGAGCGTGACGCGGGCCGTGGCGCAGGACTCGTCATCGTCATCGGTGAACATGGTGTTGTCGATCACGCAGACGCGCCCGTCCTTGCGCAGCGGGGCGATCTGCGTCCGCAGCTTCACCATCGGAGCGGGCTTAAGGAAAGATACGAACACGCTGATCGCTGTGCCCCATCCGCGCTCGGCTGCTTGCGCTTCGATCTCGGCTGTCAGCAGTCCGGCAATCGCGCCACCTTGAAGTCCGGCGAATGGTCCGGCGGCAAGCGGCGAGGGGAGCCAGACGCCCGGCGTCGTATCCGCTTCGAAGATCGGCATATGCAGGTCACCTGATGGGTGAATTCTGTTGACTGGCGTGACAATCTGGCTTGCCCTTGTGGCTTCGACAAAAGGAGCTTCGTCACCTAGGATGAAAAATACTCATCTCAAACCGCGGCCGCCTGATCCCTTGCGAACAATCCCGCCGCTGGCGGCACTGTTGGCCTTTCAGCGCGCGGGCTCGCAACTCAGCTTTCGCCACGCGGCACGCGATCTCGCGCTCAGTCCCTCCGCTGTCAGCCATCAAATCCGAGGACTCGAGGAACGTTTCGGCGTGCGGTTGTTCGCGCGCGGTGGCCGCTCGGTGAAACTCACTCCGGACGGCGAGCGCTATCTTCAGTCGGTGTCGGCGGCGCTTGCGGCGCTGGACGACGCGAGCCGCGATCTATTGCGTCAGGCGCGGCGCGGGCGCGACGAGCTGCGCATCTCTTCGCTGCCGTTCTTCACCAACGCGGTGATGATCCCCGCGCTTGCGGCGTTCAAGCGTGACTATCCGGACATCACGCTGCGGATCGAAGCAACGCATCAATATGCCGACTTCGATCGGTCTGGCGTCGATGTTGCCATTCGCTACGGGCGTGAGCGTTCGGCGGGTCTCAAGCTCGAACCGCTCATTGATGTCAGCAGTCTGCCGATCTGCGTACCGGAGTTGCGAAAAGGACTGCGCCGGCCGGAAGATCTCGCCAAGGCAACGCTGATCCACGTTTCTGTGCAGGCGAATTCATGGCCCGCATGGTTCAGCGATGCGGGCTGTCCCCATATCACCGGCGCGAACGATCTCTGGTTCGACAGCGTCACGTCGGCAATCGAGGCGGCCGAGCAAGGGCTCGGTGTTGCGCTCGCCATGGCACCGCTGATCTTCAGCCGCAATGGATTTGGTCGCCGCCTCGTGGCTCCGTATGATTTGCCGATGCGACATGCCGGCACGCTCTATCTTGTCTCACGCACCGAGCAGGCAAACGACGCGCGCACTCGTCTGTTCCGCCGCTGGATCAAGGACGCGATCAAGACGGCGGCGACGCCTCGCACGGGTATTGGGAATCAAAACGGCCGGGCGTGAGCCCGGCCGTTGCATGTCGTGATCGTCGCTAAACGCTACGCCGCGACCGACGGGAATTTGTAGTCCTTGAACTGCTCGCGCAGCGCAGTCTTGAGGATCTTGCCCGTTGCCGTGTGCGGAATGGCGGTGACGAACTGCACGTCCTCGGGCATCCACCACTTGGCGATCTTGCCGTCCATGAACTTGAGGATGTCGTCGCGCGTCGCGCTCTGGCCTTCCTTGAGATGGATGATCAGCAGCGGCCGCTCGTCCCACTTCGGATGGTGCACGCCGATCACCGCGGCTTCCATCACCGCCGGATGGCCGACGGCGAGGTTTTCCAGATCGATCGACGAAATCCACTCGCCGCCCGACTTGATCACGTCCTTCGAGCGGTCGGTGATGCGCAGGTAGCCGTGCTGGTCGAGCGTCGCCACGTCGCCGGTGTCGAAGTAGCCTTCGTCGTCGAGGATGTTGTCCTCGAGGCGGAAGTAGGCGCCGGCGATCGCCGGACCCTTCACCTTGAGGCGGCCGAAGGTTTTCGCATCCCACGGCATCTGCTTGCCGTTGTCGTCGGTGATCTTCATCTCGACGCCGAACGGCGGATAGCCCTGCGTCTGCAGCACGTCGAGGCGCTCCTCGCCGGTGAGGTGCGCGTACTGGCCCTGCAGGCCGCCGACGGTGCCGAGCGGCGACATTTCCGTCATGCCCCAGGCGTGGCGCACGTCGACGCCCGTGTCGGTGAATGCCTTGATCATCGAGCGCGGCATCGCCGAGCCGCCGCAGATCAACACCTTGAGGTCCGGCAGCGTCTTCTTCTCGGCCGCCATGTATTGCAGCAGCATCAGCCACACGGTCGGCACGCCCGCCGTGTAGGTGACCTTCTCGGTCGAGAGCAGCTCATAAACCGACGCGCCGTCGAGCTTGGCGCCCGGCATCACGAGCTTGGTGCCCATCGAGGGAGCGGAGAACGCGATGCCCCACGAGTTGGCGTGGAACAGCGGCACCACCGGCAGCATGGTGTCCTTCGAGGTGGTGCCGAGCGCGTCGCCGTTGTTGGCGATCAGCGCGTGCAGCACGTTCGAGCGGTGCGAGTAGAGCACGCCCTTCGGGTTGCCGGTCGTGCCCGAGGTGTAGCACATGGCGGCGCCGGTGTTCTCGTCGAACTCCTTCCACTTGAAGTTGCCGTCGGCTTCCGCGATCCAGTCCTCGTAGGCGACCGCGTTCTTGAGCGTCGTCTGCGGCATGTGCGCCTTGTCGGTCAGCACGATATAGCGCTCGACGCTCGGCAGGCTGGCCGCGAGCTTTTCCAGAATCGGCACGAAGGTGATGTCGGTGATGACGATCCGGTCCTGGGCGTGATTGATGATCCAGGAAATCTGGTCGGGGAACAGGCGCGGATTGACCGTATGGCAGATGGCGCCGATGCCCATGATGCCGTACCAGCATTCCAGATGACGCCAGGTGTTCCACGCAATCGTCGCGACGCGGTCGCCGAGCTTGATGCCCTCGCCGTCGAGCTTTTGCGCGACCTTCAGCGCGCGGGTGCGGATGTTACGGTAGTTGGTGCGGACAATCGGCCCCTCCACCGACCGCGTGACCACCTCGCGATCGCCATGGATCGAAGCTGCGTGATCGATGATACGATGACACAGCAACGGCCAATTTTGCATCAAACCTTGCATCGAATGGTTCCTCCCGATCGTCTCAGCTTTGTTGTTCGAACCCCTGTGGGGCTTGACCGCTGTTTTAGCGCGCCGCGCGGATGGCGCAAATGGTCCGTTTGTACCGCCTTGTATGCCACGGCTATTGGGACTGCCGTTACCTTGGGCATCACGTCGTCGCCTGCGCTTGCACAGCCGGTACAGGTAATACCGCTACCGAAGGAGCGGCCCCTGGAGGCGCCGCCACGCGCCGTGCCCGCGGATGGCAAACCGGCCGATCAACCGCCGGTCGCCGAAGCGCCGCCCGCGCCGCCGCCGCCGTCGGCCTGCCGTATTGCGCTGACGGATGCGATCGCGATCGCGCCGTCGATCCCGCCGATCACCGGCCCTGGCGCCTGCGGGGGCGACGATCTGGTGCGGCTGGAGGCCGTGGTGCTCAGGGATGGCAAGCGCGTTCCGCTGAAGCCCGCGGCGACGCTCCGCTGCAAGATGGCGGCGGCGGTCGCGGACTGGGTGCGGGACGATCTCGCGCCGCTCGCGGAAGGGCTCAGTTCGCACGTCGCCGAACTCGACAATTACGACTCGTTCAACTGCCGCGGCCGCAATCGCGTCGCCGGTGCGCGCCTCTCCGAGCACGGCAAGGCCAATGCGCTCGACGTGCGCGGAGTCCGTCTCGCCAGCGGCCAGATGCTCTCGCTCACCGAACGCGGGGTCGATCGCGGCCTGCGCGAGAAGGTGCTGGCGTCGGTCTGCGCGCGCTTCACCACCGTGCTCGGTCCGGGTTCGGACTGGTATCACGAGGATCACATCCATCTCGATCTGGCCGAACGGCGCGGCGGCTATCGCCTCTGCCAGTGGAACGTCTACGACCCGCTGCCGCAGGTCGCGCCGCTGATGCCGGCCGACCGTCCCGCGGATGCGCCGCCGCGGGAGGCGGACGTCGCGAAGGACGGAAAGGGTGAGGGGAAGAAGGAGTAGGTCGCAGCTTTCTTTCCCTCCCCCGCGAAGCGTGGGGAGGGTGGCGCGCGGGAGCGCAGCGAACGGAGCGCCGGGTGGGGGCTCTGTTCGCAAGAACCCCACCCGTCACGTTGCTCGCTTCACTCGCAACGCGCCACCCGCCCCACAAGGGGGAGGGATGAAGATCGCTCGTACCCACCCGAAACAAAAAAGCGCCGGTTGCCCGGCGCTTTTTCAAATCGGAAATGTCAGCCTCTTGGAACGCTGGCCCGTCAGTTCTGATACGAGGAGCCGCCGCCCTGAAGCGCGAGCTTCGGGTTGACCGGCGAGTCGCCCGCCTTCGGCTCGAGCACCACGACGATCGAGCCGAGCTTGGCGCGGGTGTAGAGATCGATCACGTCCTCGTTGGTCATGCGGATGCAACCCGAGGAAATCGACGCGCCGATGTATTCCGGCTGGTTCGTGCCGTGAATGCGGAACAGCGTGTCCTTGTTGCCCTGGAACAGGTAGAGCGCGCGCGCGCCGAGCGGATTGTCGGGGCCGCCCGGCACCTGCGCGGGCAGGCCGGCAATGCGGCTATGAATGTCTTTCGTGGGCGTCCACTTCGGCCATTCCTGCATGTTGCCGACCTTGGCGACGCCGGAGAACGCGAGCGCTTCCTCGCCGACGGTGACGCCGTAGCGGATCGCCTTGCCATTCTCGAGCACGTAGTAGAGGTAGTGATTGTCGGAATCGACGACGATCGAGCCCGGCGCTTCCTTGCGGTGATAGGAAACGATGGCGCGGCGATACGGTTCGGCGACCGCTACCTTTTCGTAGCGCGCCTGCGCGAGCAATTCTTTGTCGCGCGGCTTCAGCGAAGCCTCGGGAGCTTTTTCGAAGGTGGTCGTCTGCATGCAGCCGGCCAGCATCAGGCTGGCCGCGATCAGACCGAGTTTAGTACCAAACGAAGACATTTTTTCTCGTTCCCAAAGTCGCTGTTTCAACAACTGGCCGCTTCAACGATCTCTGGCGATCCCCGCCGCCACGTGAATGGCTGCCACCGTCGATTCAGGTCTTCAAGTATCCTCGAAAACGGCAATATTTCCAGCTCTTTGATGGGTTCGCTGCCGCGCAGCATGTGCGTTGTGGCTTTTATGCCGCAGAATTCGCGGTTGGGCTGCGACAAGTCGTACGTTTCCGGAGGCGCATGCCGCAAGATATGGCAGCGTGCCACACACCTGACACCCGTTCGCCATAATGGTGGATCGGCGTTAACCACATCGCCCATAGCGCCGGCTCCTCGCCGGGCTTCCAGCACCGGCCCGATCAAGCCGCCGCTTGCAGGAATCATCCCGATCGGGCCTCTCCCTAAAGGTCCAAGCCGAAGTCCCGGAGGTCTCATGCTCAGCGTTTACGTACCGACCGGCACCTCCCTGAAACGCTCGGACACCGAGGATCTCGCAACGCTGCCGCAGGACGCGGTCTGGCTCGATCTCAAGACGCCGACGCCGGAAGAAGACAAGGCCGTGCAGCAGCTCGTCGGCATCGAAATCCCGACCCGCGAGGACATGCAGGAGATCGAGATTTCGAGCCGCCTCTATGTCGAGAACGGCGCACGCTACATGACCGCGACGCTGATGTGCGCGACCGACACCGGCAATCCGCGGATCACGCCGGTATCCTTCATTCTCGCCGACCATCGCCTCGTCACCGTGCGCTATGACGAGCCGAAGCCGTTCAACCTCGTCGCCGCCAAGCTCGGCCGCGGCTGTCCGCAGAACATGAACGGCGAGGCCCTGCTGATCGATCTGCTCGATGCCATCGTCGACCGGTGCGCCGACATTCTGGAGCGCGTCGGCGCCGACATCGACGAAGTCGGCCTCGAGATCTTCGAACCTTCGGCGACGCGCGGCCACGCGGCAAACTATTCGCAGATCCTGCGCACCATCGGCAAGAAGGGCGACCTCACCTCGAAGGTGCGCGAGAGCCTGGTCTCGCTCGGCCGCATGATCTCGTTCGTTGCGGTGGAGACCGACTCGGGCCGCTGGACCAAGGAGCAGAAGGCGACCTTCAAGACGCTGTCGCGCGACGTGCAGTCCTTGTCCGATCACGCTTCCTATCTGGCCAACAAGATCACCTTCACGCTCGATGCCATGCTCGGCGTGGTCAACCTCGAGCAGAACAACATCATCAAGCTGTTTTCGGTGATGGCGGTGGTGCTGATGCCGCCGACCCTGATCGCCTCGGTCTACGGCATGAACTTCAAGATGATGCCGGAGCTCAACTGGGAGCACGGCTATCCGATGGCGCTTCTGATGA
>JBEIPX010000200.1:0-6051 GCA_040376815.1 Bradyrhizobiaceae bacterium | reverse complement strand
GAGGCCACCTTCGAGAAGCTCGACGAAGCGATCACCCTTCCGATGTTCAAACCGGCGAAGGGATAAGAACCATGCGTCGAAACCAGGTTGCCGTCGTCGGCGCGGCCGAAACCACCAAGCTTGGCGTCATCCCCGACATGTCGCAGATCCAGCTGCATGCGGATGCGGCGCTCAACGCCATGGCCGATGCCGGCCTGAAACCCTCGGATATCGACGGCGTCGCCACTGCCGTCGAAACGCCGCAGCAGATCGCGCATTACCTCGGCATCACGCCGACCTGGGTCGACGGCACCTCCGTCGGCGGCTGCTCGTTCATGCTGCATGTCCGCCACGCGGCCGCCGCGATCGAGGCGGGTCTCTGCAAGACCGTGCTGATCACCCATGCCGAAAGCGGCAAGTCGATGATCGGCAAACAGCCGCGCTCGATCCCCGCCGACAGCCTGCAAGGCCAGTTCGAGGCGCCGTTCGGCGTCTACGGCCCGCCGAGCATGTTTCCGATTCCGGTGCTGCGCTACATGAAGACCTACGGCATCACTCATGAGCAGCTTGCCATGGTCGCCGTGGTGCAGCGCGAGTGGGCGGCGAAAAATCCGCGCGCGATGATGAAGGACCCGATCACGGTCGCGGACGTGCTTAACTCGCGCATGATCGCCTATCCGTTCCGCCTGCTTCAGTGCTGTCTCGTCACCGATGGTGGCGGTGCATTGATCCTCACCTCCGCCGACCGCGCCAAGGACTTCAAGAAGCCGGTCTACATCCTCGGCACCGGCGAGAGCGTCGAGACGCCGATGGTAAGCCAGATGGAGACGTTCGCCTCATCGCGCGCCTTCAAGGTCGCGGGGCCGACCGCTTTCCGTGAGGCCGGCATCGCCCACAAGGACGTCGATCACCTGATGATCTACGACGCCTTCGCCCATCTGCCGCTCTACGGCCTCGGCGATCTCGGCTTCATGCCGCATGAGGAAACCGGCAAGTTCATCGCCGACGGCCACACCCGCCCGGGCGGCAAGCTGCCGCTCAATACCAACGGCGGCGGCCTCTCCTACATGCACTCGGGCATGTACGGCATGTATGCACTTCAGGAGAGCGTGCGGCAGATGCGCGGCATTGCCCCGGCACAGGTACCAGGCGCGAAAATCTCGGTCTGTCACGGCGTCGGCGGCATGTTCGCGGCTTCCGGCACGATCATCTTCACCAACCAGAAGTGATGCTTTCCCTCCCCCACGAAGTGTGGGGAGGGTGGCGCGAGTGAGCGAAAGCGAACAGAGCGCCGGGTGGGGGTTCTGCAAACAACCCCGCCCCGGCCTCCGCTTTGCCATAGCCGATGCAACCGCATCGGCGTTTTAGAGAGAACGGCGGCCGTTGGCCGCCTGTGCGACCCTCCCCACAAGGGGGAGGGATTTACCTCGCGTCATTGCGATTTGCCTGAAGCCGCTCCTGTGTCAAAAGGGGCGGCTTCATTTTTGCCCATGGTCCGGTGCCGGAGGATTCGCAGCGATGGTGGTTCGTGCAGGACGTGAGTTTCTGGCTCTCCCCGGCCCAACGACGATGCCGGACGAGGTGCTGCGCGCCATGCACCGCCCGGCAGCCGACATCTATTCCGGCGAACTGGTCGCGATCACCGACAGTCTCCTTGCCGATCTCAGCAAGCTCTTCCGCACCGAGGGGCGGTCCTACATCTACATCGCCAACGGCCACGGCGCGTGGGAAGCCGTGCTGTCGAACATCCTCTCCCGCGGCGACAAGGTGCTGGTGCTGGAGAGCGGCCGCTTCGCGCTCGGCTGGGGTGAAGCTGCCGCGCGCATGGGCGCCGATATCGAAATCCTGAAAGGTGAACTGTCGCGCGCCGTGCGCCCCGACGAGGTCGAGGCACGGCTGAAGGCCGACATCAACCACGAGATCAAGGTCGTGCTCGTCGTGCAGATCGATACGGCGTCGGGCGTCTATAACGACATCGAGGCGATCGGCAAGGCGATCAAGGCGGCGAAGCATCCCGCGCTCTACGTGGTCGATACCGTCGCCTCGCTCGCCTGCATGCCGTTTGAAATGGATGCCTGGGGCGTCGACGTCTCCATGTCCGCCTCGCAGAAAGGTCTGATGACGCCGCCCGGCCTGTCGTTCGTTGCCGTCAACGATCGCGCCCGCGCCATCCACGCCAAGGCGAACATGCGCACGCCCTACTGGGACTGGACCGCACGCGAGGGCCAGGAGCATTACCAGAAATATGCGGGCACGCCGCCGGTGCATCTGATGTACGCGCTGCGCCGGGCGCTCGACATGATCGCCGAAGAAGGCCTCGACAACATCTTTCTGCGCCACAGGCTGCTGGCGGAAGCGGTTCGCCGCGCCGTCGCTATCTGGGCCAAGGGCAACGTGATCGGCTTCAACATCACCAATCCGGATGAGCGCGCCGATACCGTGACGACGATTCTCGTCAACGGATCGCCATCCGCGAACGAACTGCGCGCCTACTGCTCGGAGAAATGCGGCCTCGTGCTCGGCACCGGCATCGGCGCGCTGAGCGGCCAGGCCTTCCGCATCGCGCATATGGGCCACGTCAATGCGCCGATGATCCTCGGCACGCTCGGTGTCGTCGAAATGGCACTGCAGGCGCTTGGCATTCCGCACGGCAAGAGCGGCGTGGCGGCGGCGATCGAATATCTCGGCGACAAGGTGACGGCGTAGCCTTCACCCGCTATTCCGCAACCCCGCCGAAATGCCGTTGATCGTAATCTG
The DNA here is from genome assembly GCA_040376815.1 of Bradyrhizobiaceae bacterium. Lineage (GTDB taxonomy): Bacteria > Pseudomonadota > Alphaproteobacteria > Rhizobiales > Xanthobacteraceae > SG-bin9. Next base: position 3,315 of record JBEIPX010000200.1, on the reverse strand, counting down.
AATCCCGCGCAGCACGGCTTCGTCGGCTGAATCCTTGCGATGCGCCTTCAGTAGCTCCACCTGCACGTGATTGAGCGGATCGAGGTACGGGAAGCGGTTGCGGATCGAGCGCTCGAGCAGCGGATTTCCTTGCAGCAGCCGGTCCTGCCCCGTGATATCGAGCAGCGTCTCGATCGTGAGATGCCATTCGCGCCGGATACGCCCGAAGATCGTCTCGCGCAGTTTCTCGTCCTGCACCAGCGCCGCATAGCGCGACGCAATGGCGATGCTGCTTTTAGCGAGCACCATGTCCATGTTCGAGAGCAGCGTGCGGAAGAACGGCCACTCGCGATACAGCTCTTGCAGGAACGGCATGCCCTTGTCCGGATTCTGCGCGATCCATGTCTCTACCGCAGCACCGAACCCATACCAGCCGGGCAGCATCAGGCGGCACTGCGCCCAGCTGAACACCCACGGAATCGCGCGCAGGTCCTCGATCTTGCGAGTCTTCTTGCGCGAGGCTGGGCGGCTGCCGATGTTGAGCGTCGCGATCTCGGTGATGACGGTCGACTCCCAGAAGTAATCCTCGAAACCTTCGGTCTCGTAGACGAGATCGCGATAGGCGGCGAACGCAAGCGCGGAGATTTGCTCCATCGCTTCGAGATAGCTCGGGTTCGGCGCGCTCTGACGCGGCTGGAGCAGACTCGTTTCCAGCGTTGCGGCTGCGAGAACTTCCAGATTGCTGCGGCCAACGTCGGGATTGGAGTATTTGCTCGAAATGATTTCGCCCTGCTCGGTGATGCGGATCTGTCCGTTCACCGCCCCGCCCGGTTGCGCCAGGATCGCGTCGTAGCTCGGACCGCCGCCGCGGCCGACCGATCCGCCACGGCCGTGAAACAGGCGAAGCCGCACGCCATGGCGTTCGAACACCTTGATCAGTTCGATCTCGGCCTTGTAGAGCTCCCAGCCCGACGTGACGAAGCCGCCGTCCTTGTTGCTGTCGGAATAGCCGAGCATCACCTCCTGAATGCCGCCACGGCTATCGACGAGACGGCGATACTCCGGCAGCGCGAACAGGCGATCCATGATGCCGGCGCTCTGCTGCAAGTCCTCGATCGTCTCGAACAGCGGCACGATGTTGAGACCGCTTGTCCCGTCCGCCTTGACGAGACCCACCTCCTGCAACAGCACTGCCACTTCCAGCAGGTCCGAGACGCCACGCGACATCGAGATGATGCATTGGGGAATGACGGCCTCACCGAACGTCGCGTGCGCGTCGGCCGCAGCCCTCAACACGCCGAGTTCGGTCTGCGTCTCCTCGCTGTAGGGAATGAACGATGACACCAGCGGCCGCGCATTGCGGAGTTCGCCGGCGAGCAGCGCGACCCGGGCCTCCTCGCCCATGTCCATGTAGCGCGTGCCCGGAATCGCTGCTTCGAGCAGCTCGGCGATCGTGCGTTCATGTACCGCTGAGTTCTGACGGATATCGAGGCTCGCGAGATGGAAGCCGAAACAATCGGCGGCGCGGCGCAGCAGACGCAGCCGGCCGCGCGCAATGACCTGCGCGTGATCGGCGACCAGCGAGCGATCGAGCACGTCAAGATCGCGCTTGAAGTCTGCCGGGCTGTCATAGGCAGCAGCCATACCGACCGGCGCACGTCTGGTTTCGACGCCGAACTTGAGCGCTGTCGCTGCGAGCCGCGCGTAGATGCCCGATACCGCGAGACGATACGGCTCGCCGCTGCGATGCGGCGAGGTATCAGGCGAGCGCTCGGCCAGCGCCCGCAGATCGTCGGAGACGTCGGCGAGGTGCGCTGCCATCGACAGTTCGGAGCCGAGCACATGCAGCTCGTCGAGATAGAAACGCAAAATCAACGTCGCATGCAGCTTGAGCGCGCCCCGCATCACTTCGGCAGTGACGAACGGGTTGCCGTCGCGATCGCCACCGATCCAGCTGCCGATACGCAGGAACGACGCAAGCCCGCCCTCGCCGTCAGCACTGAGCTTGTCTTCCAGCGCAGAATGCAGGCGCGGCACCTCGCGCAGGAACGTGTAGTCGTAGAACGACAACCCGTTCGACACCTCGTCGAGCACGGTCAGCTTCGTTCGCCGCAGCAGATTGGTCTGCCACAAGGTTAGCACCGCGCGGCGAAGCTGCTCCTGAACGCCCTCCAGTTCCTGCGGGGTGAGATGCATGCGCTCGCGCCGGTCGAGCAACTCGGCGATTTCCATCTCGCGATCAATCGTGCTCTTGCGGCGCACCTCGGTCGGATGCGCGGTGAGCACCGGACTGATCAGCGCGGTGCTGAAGAAATCGCGCAATCTCGCCGCATCGAAGCCGGCATCCTTTGCGCGTTCCAGCGCAAGGCCGAGCGAGCCCGCGCGTGGCGGCGCGCTCGCATACTCCAGCGCGCGCATCTGGCGGATGTTGTTCTGGTCTTCGGCGATGTTGGCGAGATGCGAGAAATAGCTGAACGCGCGGACGATCCGCACCGTGTCCGCGATCGACATCCCGTCGAGGATCGCTTCGAGTTCGCTGCGTGCGGCACGATCGTCGTCGCGATGAAAGCGGATCGAGCTTTGCCGGATGCGCTCGACCAGATCGAAGACAGCGGCGCCCTCCTGATCCCGGACAGTGTCGCCGAGGATGCGCCCGAGCAGCCGGATATCCTCACGCAGCTGCGCATCGGCCGCGACGCCAGCCTGATCGGGTTGGCTGCCAGCCTGCGTGTCCGGAGAGGATAGATTCGCCTGGGAGGACATGGCTGGCTCGCTTCGCGTTGAGACGAGCCATTCAATGCAAGTTTTTGTGCGGTGCGCAAGAAGCACAATGCCCTTCAACAAGAGCAGCTTGACATGCAGTAAAATTACTGCATGTTATCTGCGTGGATGACGATCAGCTCGACAATGTCTTCAAGGCGCTGGGCGATCCGATCCGCCGCCGCATTCTCGATCGTCTGGCGAAGCGCCCCGGACAGTCTCTGTTCGAAATCTGCGCGGCGTCGGTCGCGGAGGATGGCAGAAGTCTGACCCGGCAAACGATCTCGCAGCATCTCGACATGCTGGAGAGGGCTGGGCTGATCCGCACGGATTGGCGCGGCCGCACCAAAATTCACGCGTTCGACAACGCGGTTTTGCGCAAGGCAACCGAGGCGTGGCTCAACAAGCATACGAAAAAAGGGAGTGCACCATGAGGATCTACGTGATGAGCGTCCTCGTCGACGATCAGGCCAAGGCTTTGGCGTTCTACACGGAGAAGCTGGGGTTTGCCGTCAAGCACGACATCCCGCTGGGCGCGCATCGCTGGCTGACGGTCGTGTCGAAGGAAGACCCGGG
>JBEIPX010000077.1:0-9711 GCA_040376815.1 Bradyrhizobiaceae bacterium | reverse complement strand
TTCCGGCGCTGATCAACCAGACCGGCGATCAAATCGAGATCACCGAGCGCATCGACAGCCGCACGACGTTCCTGATCGAGAAGCGCAACGGAATGACGACGTGAGCAACGCATCGTCGCATCCGTGGCCGACCGAAATCCGGCTCGCGAAGGACAAGCGCATCCTGCATGTCAGCTTCGATGATGGATCGTCGTTTGCGCTCGCCGCCGAATTGCTGCGGGTCACGTCACCGTCGGCGGAAGTGCAGGGTCACTCGGAAGCCGAGCGCAAGACCGTGGGCGGCAAGCGCAACGTGCAAATTCTGTCGGTTGACGCGGTCGGCAACTACGCGATCCGTCTCGGCTTCGACGATATGCATTCGACGGGCATCTACTCGTGGCCGTTCCTGCACGAGACCGGCCGCAACGCAGACAGATTGTTCCAGACCTACCTCGACGATCTGGCCGCGAAAGGGCTCGATCGCGACAAGCCGGGCATGCGGTAGAGGCAACTCGCGGATTGTTGAGGCCGGTTCCGCTTTCGCGATCGCATAGAAGCTTTCTATTGTTGCGACCACCAGCTGCTATCGCGATAATTATCATTACTGTTCAATGATATAGCGGCACGCGAAGAACCCTAGCAAATTACCAGCGGCTTTGCCGCGATGCATGAGCGTGGTACGGCACGTCCCATGAAAAAGCGTTCCTTTCCATCGTCGTTTCTCGTTCTTGCCGCGCTCGTTGTGAGCTTGTTCGCAGCGCCGGCGGTTGCACAGCAGCCGGCGGGACCGGCGCCAGCAGCGGCGCCGTTGCAAGGCACGCCCGCGGCCGAGACAACGCCTCCGCCGGTGCAGAACGCCACGCTCGAAGCGGCGCGGCCGCTGAAGCCGGTGACGACCCCGCACGAGCTGTCGCCGTGGTCGATGTTCATGTCGGCCGACTGGGTCGTGAAGGCCGTGATGATCGGTCTCGCTTTCGCGTCGCCTCTCACCTGGACGATCTTCGTTGCGAAATCGATCGAGTTGCTGCGCGCTCGCCGGCGCCTCGATCGCGATCTCGCCGTCGCGACGGATGCGCGTTCGCTGGCCGAGGCGCAGCGCTCCGTTTCGGATAATGGCGTCTCCGCGGCGTTTCTCAATGCGGCGCTGCGCGAGGCCAGGCAATCGGCCGGCATCGCGAGCGAGCAGGGCGTGAAGGAACGCGCCGCGTCGAGCTTCACCGAAATCGCCCGCGCAGAGGCGCGCCGCATCCGTCTCGGCATGGGGCTGCTCGCCACCATCGGTTCGACGTCGCCGTTCGTCGGTCTGTTCGGCACCGTGTGGGGCATCATGAACAGCTTCATCGGCATTTCGAAATCGCAGACCACGAACCTTGCCGTCGTCGCGCCGGGGATCGCCGAGGCGCTGCTCGCGACCGCGATCGGTCTGGTCGCTGCGATTCCAGCCGTCATCATCTACAATCACTTCTCGCGTCAGACGAAGACGTATCTGGAAATCGTCGGCCGCGCGTCGGGCGCCGCCGGCCGGTTGCTGTCGCGCGATCTCGAGCGCGCCCACGGCGGCGCGCTGCCGCGCGCTGCGGAGTAACGCCATGGCGATGTCGGTCGGCGTCGAGGACAAGGACGACGATTTCGAGGAAACCCACGAGATCAACGTCACGCCGTTCATCGACGTGATGCTGGTGCTGCTGATCATCTTCATGGTGGCCGCGCCACTCTCAACGGTCGACCTGCCGGTCGATCTGCCCTCGTCGACGGCGCAGCCGCAGAAAAAGCCGGACAAGCCGACTTATGTGACGATCAAGCCTGATCTGGCCGTTCACATCGGCGAGAACCCGGTGCGGCGGGTCGATCTGGTCAGGACGCTGGACGCTGCCGGAGATGCCAGCGGCAAGGAACGCCGCATTTTCCTGCGAGCCGATCGCGCCGTTCCCTACGGGGAAATGATGGATGTGCTGGAAATCCTGCGCGCCCGGGGCTATCTGAAGGTCGCCCTTGTTGCGCTCGAAGGCGTGCCGGCCCAGGCTGCTCCTCCCGCAGCAGCACCCGCGAACCCCTGAGTCCCACGATGCCTGCTCATGACAGCATCAGCAGCGAACAGCTCCGTCTCTGGACGGTGGGCGCCGTTTGCGCCGTGGCGTTGCATGTCGGGCTGGTTGCGTTCGCCGTCGCGAAGTTCAGTGACGCCGATCAGGACGACATGATCGGCGACTCCGCGATCGAGATCGGTTTGCAGCTGACGCAGCCGGAGGCCGAGCCACAGGATCTGCCGCCGGGGCCGCTGAGCGAGGCGTCCGCCGCCGCGCCGGATGTCGCGGCTCAGGAAGCCGAGGCCAAGCAGGAAGATCTGCCGAAGGCGGTGCCGACCGAAAGCGAGAATCCCGATCAGGTCGTTGCGCTGAAGGAGCAGCCGAAAGAGGACAAGCCCGAGCCGGAGAAGGTTCAGGCCGCCGCTTCACAGGCCTCGGTCGCATCGGAGGCAACGGCTCCGCAGCAGGCGGCAAAGCGCAACAAGGAGCGCATGCGCCAGACGTGGCAGAAGGAACTCGTCGCGCATCTCGATCGGCATAAACGCTACCCCGGCGAACGTTTCCAGAGCGCCGCGGTTGTTGTCGCCCTCGTGCTGGATCGGTCGGGGCACGTCGTATCGTCATCGATCGTGAAGAGCTCGGGCGACAAGGCTTTCGACGATGCGGCGATCGCCATGCTGCGCCGGTCCGATCCGGTGCCGGCACCGCCACCGCTGGTGGCCGATGACGGCTTGAGCTTCACGCTTCCGGTCAACTTCCGCGCCAAGGGCCGAAGCTGACAGGCTACGCCTGCGCTGACGGCCGCTGCTTCACACGCTCGTAGTGTGCGACGATGTTCTTGTTCGCCTGCTCGATCGGCTGGCCGACGCCCGAGAAGAAGTCGAGCCATACGAACAGCAGCATGTCCGCGAGCGTGAATCGCTTGCCGCAGATGTAATCCTTGCCGGCGATCTGTCCGTCCAGCCACGCGATGCGATCCTGTGCGACCTTCTTCAGGCCGGCCGAGGCTTCCGGCACGGTGACAATGCGCGGCGCAAACATCTTCAGTCCTTCGCCGAAACGAAAGCCGTTGGCGAGGTGTTCGCAGATGTTGAGGTCGATGCGGCGCGTCCACATCCGCGTTTCGGCCCGTTCTTCGGCCGTGGTGCCGATCAGCGCAGGTGAAGGATTCTTTTCTTCCAGGTATTCGCAGATGGGGATCACCTCGCAAACATGATCGCCATTGTCCAATTCGAGGGCGGGCGTCTGGCCATGCGGGTTGCGCTTGAGGAATTCGGCCTGCCGGTTCTCGCCGGCGCGCACGTCGATGTCCTGGCTCGGGATCGTGATGCCTTTTTCCGCCATGAACATGCGGATCAGCCGCGGGTTAGGCCCGCGCGAACTGTAGAACTTCATGGTGATGCTCCCTGCAAATCGTTTCTTGTTCCCGCCTTCAGGCGGTGATCGTTCGTGATGGGCTCGATTCAACATACGCTGCGCGGTCATCGAAGCGCTGCCAAGCATTCGATTGCGCCCAGTCGAGCACGCGCGCGGGCCCGCAGACCAGCATGATGTAGTCGTAAGGCGCGCGCCGGTCGTTCGCCATGATGAACTGAAAGTGCATCCGGAACAGATTCCAGCGCAGGCGGTTGTAGAATTCCGGCGCGAGCGAGTCGCGATAACGGATGCGCCAGTAGACCGGGTTGGGTGCGTTCGGTCCCGGATCAACCCCGACACCGCGAACCATATCGAAGTTGAAGAAGTTCATCGCGTCCTTGCGCGCCTGCACGTCGATCCATGTGAGGCTCGGTTCGGTGGCGACGCGGCGGATCGCATCGCGCGCGTGGGTCGCTCTGGGATGCAGGGACGACATCGGCAGCGACGAGCCGAGCACGAGAAGCGTGACCGGCGTTCCCGCCTGCGCAAACTCGGGATCGATCTCGAGTGCGCGCGCCATGATCGGCAGGCTGATGGTGCCGCCGCCGCTGTGTCCGACGACGACGATTTCATCGGCATCGTTGGCGCGCGCCTTGGCGACGATGCGGCGGGCGAATTCATCGAAGCGTTCGTCGCACTTGAGATCCTGCTGATGCGCCCGGTCTCGGAACCAGATCCAGCATGCGCACAACTGAATGACGAAGTGCTTGTGTGCGAGGCGCAGTCCGGCAACGAAGAGAGCGATCGCCCCCGCAATGCCCGCGATCCAGCCCCAGGAAGATGGAAAGGTGCTGACGGCGCTCCAGAGCAGCAGCAAGGGAAGGGCGATCAGCGCAGACAGGGCGATCGGCCAAATGATGAAAAAAATGCCGAACTGCCAGCTGGAGCGGAACACGCGGACGATCGTGCCGTTCATCAGAAACTCAAGGAAGCTGAGCAGGGTGCGGACGATCAGCGTCGGTAACGGCTGATTCATCTGCTGCTTGATGATGTCATCCCAGCGCAGATATTCGTAGGTGGTCTGCACCTGCCAGTTCGGGCCGCGGCTGTCGATCTGCCAGTGTCCGGCCTTGCCGTCCTCATTCATCACAGGGGCAGTGATCGCCGTATCGATCGGCCAGATCTTCTTCGTCCGCGCGGCCTCGCGTGAGAACATGCGGTGGTAATGATGAAATCCGAGCGGATCGTAGCCGGCGAGATAGAAAATGTGGCGGCGGCGGATCATGCGGCAATCCCGGGTCGTTAGCGCAGCATCGGCGCGCATGTGGCCCGCAATCCCGCTGCCGGTTCCATAACGGATCGGGTGGATGACAGCAACAGCGGCGGCTATGGACCCGGCGCGTCCGGCAGCGGAATGAACTCGGTCTCGCCCGGCACCGTGTCGAAGCGCGCGGCTTTCCAGTCGGCCTTCGCCTGCTCGATGCGGTCTTTGCGCGAGGAGACGAAATTCCACCAGATGTAGCGCGGTCCGTCCATCGGCTCGCCGCCGAGCATCATGAAGCGCGCCTTCGTCCTGGCCTTGATGGTGATGCGATCGCCCGGCTTAAAGACGAGAAGCTGTCCTTCGCCGAAGACGTCGCCGGCGATGTCGACCTCGCCTTCGACCGTGTAGATCGCGCGCTCATCGAAATCCGGATCGAGCGGCACCGATGCCCCGGCATCGAGCATCACGTCCGCATAGAACGATGCGCTCGATGTCTTCACCGGCGATGTCGCCCCGAGCGCAGAGCCGGCGATTACGCGCACCGTCTTGCCTTCGCCGGTCAGCACCGGCAACTTCTCGGCGCCGTAGTGGATGAAGTCCGGCGCACACTCTTCATCCCTGGCAGTGAGCGCGACCCAGCTCTGGATGCCGAACAGCTTCGAGCCCTTGGAGCGCATCGCCTCAGACGTGCGCTCTGAGTGAGCGATGCCGCGCCCCGCGGTCATCCAGTTCAGCGCGCCCGGTTGGATCGGCAGTTCGGTGCCGAGCGAGTCGCGGTGGACGATTTCGCCATCGAAGAGATAAGTGACGGTCGAAAGCCCGATGTGCGGATGCGGCCGCACGTCGAGGCCCTTGCCGATGATGAACTCCGCCGGTCCCATCTGATCGAAGAAGATGAAGGGACCGACCATCCGCCGCTGCACGGAAGGCAGCGCGCGGCGCACGGAGAACCCGCCGATGTCGCGCGAGCGCGGCACGATGATCTTGTCGATCGCGTCGCAGGCGTGCTTGTCGCCCGGTTTCGGATCGTCGGCGGGTTGCCAGCTCATCATTGCCTCCAACTGTTGCTGTCGTCCCTGCGAAAGCAGGGATCCATGCTGTTACCGCCCGACCCAGCGCGGCGGGCGCTTCTCGACGAAAGCGCGCGGGCCTTCCTTGAAGTCCTCGGTCTGCATGTTCTTCTCTCCCGCGTCCTGGCTGATCTGGCGCAGTTCGGCGTCGGTGTGGTCGTAAGCCTTGCGGGCCACGGCGAGTGACGCCCGCACCGCGAGCGGAGCGTTGGCGCAGACGCTGGCCGCAAGCTTCAGCGATTCATCCATCAGCTTGTCGGCAGGAACAAGGCGGTTGATCAGTCCGAAGTGATAGGCGCGCGCCGCGTCGAAATGCTCGCCGGTGAGGATCAGTTCGATCGCGATGGCTTTCGGCAGCGCGCGGGGCAGGCGATAGAGCCCGCCCGCGGCTGCGACCAGCGCGCGCTTCACCTCCGGCAGGCCGAACGCCGAGCCCTCCGATGCGATGATCATGTCGCATGACAATGCGATTTCTGTGCCGCCGGCAAGCGCGAAGCCATTTACGGCGGCGATCCATGGTTTGGTGCGCGCCCGATGCACGAAGCCGGCGAAGCCGCCGTTCGGTGTGCCGAGCGTGCCGCGGCCGCCTTGCGAGACGGCCTTGAGGTCTGCGCCCGCGCAGAACGCCTTGCCGCCCGCGCCGGTGAGAATGACCACCCAGATATCGGGATCGGCTTCGGTTGCCTGCACCGCGGCTTCCATGCCGGCCGCGACGTCGCCGTTGACGGCGTTGCGCGCGTCGGGGCGATTGATCGTGACGAGCGCGACGTGATCAGCGATGCGCTCCATCAGGACGGCGTCGTTCGGGCCCATGCTTTTTGCAGTCATTGTGCTTTGCTCCAGTTCAAGAGGCCGTCGCCGGCGAGGGTGATGGTGCCGGTCGAGCCGACCGGGGAACGATCAGGATTGGTAAGGTGTGCGAGCGTCGCACGATCGTCGGCGGTGATGCGGCCGAGGGTGCGTTTGTCGTCATCCGTGCGCAGGATGGCGACGCCGTGCTCCACCTCGCCGTTGCGGCCATAGATCACGGTGAAGCTTTCGACCGTGCCGGTGCCGCTGGCGTCGGGATTCATCTCAGGCACGGGGCCGCGGTTGCGATCGGTCTCCGCCTGCACGCTCGTATCCTGTGCGAGTGCTTCGCTCGATGGCCTCTGTGACAGCACCAGCGCGTGATGCTTGGTGACGTAGCCACCCTGGCCGTAGAGCAAACCGAGTTGCTTGCCGTTGCGCAACGCGCGCACCATGCCGCAAGCGGCGTGCGTCATGTAATCGTTCAGCGGTGCGCCGAAGAACGTGAGGCCACCGGTAACGGTTGGCTGCATATCGGGGCCGAGACCAAGCGTGCGGCGCGCCATCTTCGGCACGCAGGGGAAGCAGCTATAGAGCTCGATGGCGTCGAATGCCTTGCCGCTGCCGCCGGCGAGCTTGGTCGCCGCGCCGAGTACCGCGTTCTGCGCGTGGCTCTGATAGAAGTTGTCGCGCTTCAGATAATCCATCGGTTCGGCCGCGTCCGCACCGCCCCAGACATAAATGAACTTGCTGTCGGGAATGCCAGCCGCGCGTGCTTTCGCGAGCGAGGTCATGATCAGCGCCGCGCCCTGGTTCACGGCCGGATTCGCGACCATCAGTTTGGTGTAGGGCCATGCGATCAGGCGATTGTCCGCGGTCGGCGTGGTGATCGCATCGGCGCTGAAGGTGTTCTTCAGCCATGCGTTCGGATTGCGCGAGGCTTCCGCCGAATAGGTCGCCCACAGCGCACCGGACTCGGCGAGCGCCTCGCGCGGTGTCTGGCCGTAATGCGCAGCGGATGCAGCATCGTAGAATGGATAGATCGTGATCGGACGCACGACGTTGAGCGCCTGCGCCATCGGATGCTGATAGCTCGCGTGGCGGACGGTCGCCGGCGCATCATGCGCAAACGGCGTCCACGGCAGCTCGATGTTTGCTTTCTGCGCCTTGTTGACCGTGTTCTGTGCTTCCGCACCGCAGACGGCCGCAACGGTGCTCTCGCCGCGCGCGATGCGCTGAGCCGCCTCGTGCAGGTAGCGGATCGGACTTTCGCCGCCGACCGGGCCGTAATAGGCGCGCCTCGGCGCGATGCCGAGCCGTTTGGTCAGCTGCGCCGCCGGATCGGAATAGCGCCAGCTCGTGAAGTTGACGATATCGAGCGAGTCGATTTCGTTGACGAGTTTTGCGCCGGCATCGCTCTCGGCGCGCTTCAACGCTTCCACCATCAGGGCAAGCGGCTCAAGTCCCTCGGCCGGTGTCTTCGGATGATCGGCTATTTCGCCTTCGCCGACGATGACGGGAATGCGGTCTTCGGAAACCTTCACGATGGGCTCTCTTGTTGCGGGTGACTATTCGGCGACGAGATTGTTCATGTGCTCGACCGCTTCGGCGAACTCTTCCTTGAATTCCTGCACGACCTGACCGGCCGACTTCACGCTGTCGATCAGGCCGACGCCCTGACCGACAAAGTAAGTGACGAGGTCGCGCGCCTGTGCGTTGCCGCTCTCGGCCGCGCGATCGATCGCACGGAAGGCGTCGCGGCTGATCAGGCTTTGCAGCGGCATCTGCAACGCACCGGGGCTTGATGGATCGCGATCCCATGCGTCCGTCCAGACCGAACGAAGCTGTCGCGCCGGTTTGCCGGTGCGCCCGCGCGAGCGCACGGCGTCGCGCGAAGACGCAGCAATCATCTTTTCGCGGAAGATTTCCGTCGTTTCCGACTCGACCGTCGCCAGCCACACCGATCCGGTCCACACGCCCGCCGCACCCATCGCCATGCAGGCGGCCATCTGCCGTCCGTTCATGATGCCGCCGGCGGCGAGCACGGGCACGTTGCCCATCGGCTTCACCGCCTTGATGACTTCCGGCACCAGCACCATCGTCGTCACTTCGCCGCAGTGGCCGCCGGCTTCGGTGCCTTGCGCGACGAGAATGTCGACACCGGCTGCGACCTGCCGCACCGCGTGCTCTTTTGCACCGACGAGCGCGGCCACCGGCACGCCGTGCTTCTTGCCCATCTCGATCATCTCGCGCGGCGGCACGCCGAGCGCATTGGCGATCATGCGTATCGGATGCTTGAATGCGGTGTCGAGCACACGCAGCGCCGTCTCCGCATCGAACGGTTGCGCCTGATTGGGCGGCACCTCCGACATTGCGTAGTCGATGCCGAACTTGCCGAGCAGGTCCTTCGTGTACGTCTTGTGCGCCTGCGGCACGCGCGCTTGCAGCGAGCCCCACGTCACGTGTTTCTCGCCGGCTGTGGAAATGTTCTCCGGGATCAGCACGTCGAGTCCGTACGGTTTGCCGTCGACATGCGCGTCGATCCACGCAAGCTCCTGCTCGATCGTCTCGGGTGTGTGCGTCGTCGCACCGAGTACGCCGAAGCCGCCGGCGCGGCTGACTGCTGCAACGACATCGCGGCAATGGCTGAACGCCACCAGCGGGAACTCGATTCCGAGCATTTCGCAGATCGGCGATTTCATCATTGACGTTTCACATCCCTCATGACCATCGGCTTCTTGCTGAGCCGGTTGTGCAATGAACGCTAGCGACTGCGCGCGATGGTGCCAAGCCCGCCATGAACATCCGCGCTCTGATGGTGGCGCATTGCATGCAAGCAGCGCGTTGGGCTCGGCCTTTGAGCCGTTGCATTGCGCCGCAAATGCGAGACAATGGACGCAACAAGAATGCGTCGGGAGAGAAATGATGGCTGAGCAGGGCGCGCCCATTTCGTCAGATGAAACGTATGACGTCGTCGTTGTCGGCGCGGGCTTCGCCGGCATGTATCTGCTGCACAAGCTGCGCGGACTGGGCCTGTCGGTTCGTGTTTATGAGCAGGGCAGCGGCGTCGGCGGCACGTGGTACTGGAATCGCTACCCCGGCGCGCGATGCGACGTCGAGAGCATGCAGTATTCGTATTCGTTCGACGACGCGCTTCAGCAGGAATGGAATTGGAGCGAGCGCTATGCGCCGCAGCCCGAGATTCTGAAGTACGCGAACCATGTCG
>JBEIPX010000482.1:0-2623 GCA_040376815.1 Bradyrhizobiaceae bacterium | reverse complement strand
GTCATCCCCTTCGGGCTCGCCGCCACGCAGCGGGCCATCACGAAAGCCTTTGCGGAAGCTGGCGTTTCCGGGCAAATGAAGGTTCGGCAGGGTGCCGGAGGCCATGCTTTCGTCACCGATGGCGGTCACTGGATCGTCGATGCCGATCTCGGCCGCATCCCTGACGCGCCCCGGCTTGCCCGTGCGCTGGTGGCGGTACCGGGTGTGGTTGAACATGGACTGTTTATCGGGCTGGTCAGCCTCGCATTGCTGGCAGGACCCGGCGGAATTCGAACGATTGAACGGCGCTCATAGTCCGATACGGACCTGCGCCGAACCGTAATGTAAGGAGAACGATAATGAACAGATTGTCTCGCGCGATTTGCGCCGCTGGTCTCGTGCTCGGCGTCGCGCTTGCAGGCGCGGCTTATGCCCAGCAGCCGAAGCCGCCGTCCACGGCCGCGATCGCGACTGCCAAGGAAATCCTGGCCATCAAGAAGGCGCAGTCGATGTACGAGAACGCAGTGCCCGGTCTCGTCCAGCAGTCGAAGAACGCGCTGATGCAATCGAACCTCAACTATCAGAAGGACCTCAACGAGGTCGCGACCAAGATCGCCAAGGACCTCGCGGGCCGCGAAAAAGAAATCGGCGAGCAGATGGCGAAGCAGTACGCCACCGACTTCACCGAGCAGGAGCTGAAGGATCTGCTGGCGTTCCTGAAGTCGCCGATCGGCAAAAAGATGCTCGAGCAGGAGCCGCGGACGATCGACGCAGCGATTTCCTTCATGAACCGCTGGGCACAGACGTTTGCCGAAGAAATCAACGGCAAGTTCAGGGCCGAGATGAAGGCGCGCGGCAAGGAAATCTGACCCCTTCGTTTCGCATTATCTTCAGGCACAGAACCTTCAAGTCGCGGAATCTTCGGGACAGATCATGGCCAGCACCGACGTCGACCTGTTTGTCATCGGGGGCGGCTCGGGTGGCGTGCGCGCCGCGCGTATCGCCGCCGAGTATGGCGCCAAGGTTATGGTCGCCGAGGAATACCGGATGGGCGGCACCTGCGTCATTCGCGGGTGCGTGCCGAAAAAGCTGATGGTCTATGCCTCGCATGTCCATCAGGAACTGAAAGATGCGGCGGGATTCGGCTGGACCATTCCGAGCGCCGAGTTCAGCTGGCCGACCTTCATCGGCCGCAAGGACAAGGAAATCGCCCGGCTGGAAGCGGCGTATGCCACCAATGTCGAGAAGGCGGGCGCAAGGATCGTCAAGACACGCGCGGTGTTCGAGGATGCACATACGCTTCTGCTCGGCACCGGCGAGCGCGTCACCGCGAAGCACATCCTGATCGCGACCGGCGGCGCGCCGAACCACGGCAAGGACATTCCCGGCATCGAGCACGTGATCTCGTCGAACGAGGTCTTCCATCTTCCCGCGCAGCCGAAGCGTATTCTCATTCAGGGCGGCGGCTACATCGCGCTGGAGTTCGCCTGCATCTTCGCCGGTCTTGGCTCGGCGGTGACGCTGGTCTACCGCGGCGACAATGTGCTGCGCGGCTTCGATGAGGACGTGCGCAAGCAGGTTCGCATCGAAATGGAAAAAGCCGGAATCACCATTCTGACCGGCTGCACCGTCGCCAAGGTCGACAAGCAAGGCAGCGAATTCACCGCGCATCTGTCGAACGGATCGAGCGTCGCCGCCGATCAGGTGATGTTCGCGATCGGACGGCATCCCAATGTCGCCAATCTCGGACTCGAGAAGGCGGGCGTTGCGATCAATCCGCAGAACGGCGGCATCGCTGTCGATGGTTTTTCGCAGACGTCCGTTCCGCACATCTATGCGGTCGGCGACGTCACCCATCGCGTCAACCTGACGCCGGTGGCGATCCGCGAAGGCCATGCTTTCGCCGACACCGTGTTCGGCAATCGTCCGGTGCGCGTCGATCATGCGGATATTCCAACGGCTGTTTTCACGCAGCCGGAAGTCGGCACGGTCGGGCTGACGGAAGCGCAGGCGCGGGCGCAGTTCACGCACGTCGATATCTACAAGGCAGATTTCCGTCCGATGAAGGCGACGATCTCGGGCAGCGAAAGCCGCGTGATGATGAAGCTGATCGTCGATGTATCGACCGACCGCATCGTCGGTTGCCACATCGTCGGGCCGGAAGCGGGCGAACTGATCCAGGTGATCGGTATCGCCGTGAAGATGAAGGCGACCAAGGCCGACTTCGATGCGACGATGGCGGTGCATCCGACGGCAGCGGAAGAACTGGTGACGATGCGCAAGCCCTCGGCCCGTTACGTGCGCGAGGCGGCGGAGTAGGCGCGCGGGTCGGCCAGTCTAAAGCCGTCCGCTGATCAAGAAGCTGCGGATACTCCAATGATCGGACTGGCTACGCCGCTCGGAGCGGCTGCATCTCGATCCCCGCTCAGCAGCAAAATGAAGACCTAGCCACAGGTTCACAGATTGCCAGCCTAAGTTGAATGTTGAAAATGGCGCTGACAAGCGGGGGTAGATCTAATGGCTGAGGAACGTCCGATCTGGGGAATACACATGAGCCGATCGTTCGGCGAAGAGCCGGTGGTCAAGGGCTTCGTCCGGATCGGGTGGCCTAATGTTGGCGACTTATCTAAGCTTTCCGATTCTC
>JBEIPX010000346.1:0-4010 GCA_040376815.1 Bradyrhizobiaceae bacterium | reverse complement strand
CCTGCCCGATGCCGATCTGCAAGGTGCCGCCATCGCGGATCATTCCGGCGGAGTGAAGTCCGATGGCGTATTTCGTATCGGAGACCGGCTCGGACGGCGGCGCGAACAGCGGAAAGTCCGTGTCGGGACTGTCGAGCACCGCGTGAAACGTGTCTGCGGGCAGATCGCCCGCGCCGGGCATGAACGGCAGCTCCGAGTTCACCTGCCCGATCAGCTTGAACGCCGCCCGTCCCGCGTGGCGCGCAGCGAGAATATCGAGAGTGATATCGGTGTTGCAGCTCAGGCTGTAGCGAACTTCACCAGCCACTTCGCGCTTCGCCACCAGTTGCGTCACGACGTTGACGCCACGATCGAGCAGATACTTCGCCGCGTGGGTGTAGTTGGCGGAGATGTAATTCTGCTGCGCTGCCGGTACGCCGATCCACTTGCCGGCGAGGAAAAAGAACTCGATCACCTCCACGTTCGGCGGCAACGATTTCTTTCGCAGCGCCTGCGCATGCGCGAGATCGGGATAGCCGCCGAACAGCCGGTCGATCACCGGCGCGATGAAGCGCCGCTCCAGATCGTTCGACGGCGACGGCTTTTCCAGCGTCAGCGCCGAGAACAGCGTCAGGTGGATCGAGCGGTCGGCAACGGCCCGGGCGTAAAGCGCATTCACGACATGATTGGCCTTGCCGAGCCCCAGCGGCAGGCCCACCACGAGCCGCGGCCCGGCGTCCCGGACGATCTCCTCGGCGATCGCATCCGCGCTGGTGAAAATGCGGGGCATGCGATCAGGCCGGCCACGCGGGAGCATCGGTCCCAAGCGGGACGGACGGACGCGTCCAGCGCGCGGGCGTCTTCGACAGGATCGCGGCGTGGCGCACCGATCGCAACTGGCCGAAGCCGGACGATTCCATTTGCAACAAAGGCGCGACGGCTTCCTTGCCGGGCTCCGGCGTCGATAATCCATCGTCGACGCGGCCCAGTCCCCACAACCAGTGCCCCGTGCGCGCCAGCGACACCCGCACCTGCCAGCTGCCGCCCTCATGCGCCTGCTTGAGGCGGCCCATCATCGCGCCGAACGCCATCAGATATCCGGTGGCGTGATCGAGCACCTGCATCGGCAATTCCTTCGGTCCCTCGACGCCCGCCGCCTCGCCCTCCGCATGGTTGAATCCGGTCGAGGTCTGCACCAGCGAATCGAAGCCGCGCCGGTTCGCCCATGGCCCGGCGTGTCCGTAGGCCGAGAGCGAGACGCAGACGATGCCGGGATTGATCCGCGCCGCATCCTCGGCGGAAAATCCCAGCGCCGCGAGCGAGTGCGGCCGATAGCCCTGCGAGAAGATATCCGCCGTCGACAGCAGCGCCGTGAACGCGGCCTTGCCGTCCGCGCTCGTGAGATCGGCGAAGGTCGAGAGCTTGCCCCGCCCCGTGTCGATCACGAGCCAGGGAATCGACGGCAATGTCGGATGCGAGACCAGCATGACATCGGCGCCGTGCGCGGCGAGCGTGCGGCCGGCCACCGGGCCTGCGATCACGCGCGACAGATCGAGCACGCGCACGCCCGCGAGCGGCCGATCGGCCTTGTCTGAAACAACAGGCCAAGGCCGTGGCGGCGCATCGCCGATCTTCTCGAAGGTGATCAGTGGCGACGTCACCAGCGCCTTCGCGTGCTCGGTCGCGAGCCATTCGTCGTGGCTGCGCATCAGCGACACGACACAGCCGCCGTCATACGCGGCGGTTTCGAAATCCTCGCCGCGCCAGCCCATCAGCGCATCCTGCACGCTGTCGCGGGTGGCTTCGCATTTGAGAACCTTGCAGACGTTGTCGCGATGGTGCGGAAAGTTCGTATGCAGCCGGACGAAACGGGCGTCGCCGGTACGATAGACGCCGGCGATCGCGTCCCATGCCGGTGGCGGCGGCTTGTCGTCGACCCGCAGATAGCGCTCGCTGCGGCACTCGATCGCCGCATGCAGCATCTCGACGCTGACGGTTTGCGCCTCGCCGGTGCGCGCTTTCCAGATCGCCGCCGCGGCAAGTCCCGCGGCTGCGATGCTCACCTGCGCGAGAGTGTCGACACGAAACGACGACGGCAGCACCGGCTCGCTGCCGGTGAGCGTGACGGCGGCGAGATCGGCGGCATCGCCGCCCGCACCGGTCCAAAGGTCTTTGAGAATCTGTGACGGCGTCAGCATGGAATCTGTTCCCAAGATATCGGGACAAATAGACATGCTTTTGCGCAGCACTGGAAGCGTGATGCCGGCAGTTCAGGTAGGCAAAACCGCCGGCTGCCGCGCAGCCGGCGGAGTGTAGTTTCTCAGTCAGGCCGCAAGTGCTTCCTGATTGACCGTGCCCTCGGCGAGCGCCGTCAGATCCTTGTCGGTCTTGCGCTCCTGCTGCAGCGTTTCGTCGAGCAGCTTGACCGCGTCGTTCATGCCGAGCTGGGCCGCCCACGCCTTCAAGGTGCCGTAACGCGACATTTCGTAGTGCTCGACGGCCTGCGCCGCCGCGAGCAGACCTGCGTCGATCGCCTCGGTGCCTTTGTAATCGTCCATGATTTCCTTGCCCTCATCGAGCAGGCCTTCGATGGCGTCGCAGGTCTTGCCACGGGCAGGCTTGTCCAGCAGCTCGAAAATCTTCTCGAGCCGCTCGATCTGGCCTTCGGTCTCGTCGTGATGCTTTTCGAATGCCGCCTTCAGCTTCGGCGACTGAGCCGCCTTCGCCATCTTCGGCAAGGCCTGAAGGATCTTCTTCTCGGCGTAGTAGATGTCCTTGAGCGTGTCGAGGAACAGGTCGTTGAGGTCTTTATCCTTGGTCGCCATCGTCGTCTCCGCGGGGATGAGAGGCAGTTGCGCCGTCTCAACGCGGGCGTATCGGCGATGTTCCGGACGCCGACCCGGAATTCCGGATTTCCGGCAAACTCACGCCGGGAGCGAAGTCTCGACCAGCTTGATCCAGTACGAGGTGCCGAACACGATCGCCTCGTCGTTAAAATTGTAGGCGGGATTGTGCAGGCCGGCGCTATTGCCGTTGCCGATGAAGATGTAGGCGCCCGGCCGCTTCTCCAGCATGTAGGCGAAGTCCTCCGCGCCCATCATCGGCGGGATATCCGCGTTGACGTTGGTGGTTCCGGCAACGTCGATCGCCACCCTGGCGGCGAAATCGGTTTCCGCTGAGTGATTGATCAGCACCGGATAATTACGCTCATAGGTGAGATCGATTTTGGCGCCGGACAGCTGCGCGACGCCGGCCGCGACTTCCTTCATGCGCCGCTCGATGAAATCGCGCATCGCCGGCTTCAGCGTGCGCACGGTGCCTTCGAGTTCCGCCGTCTGCGGGATCACGTTCATGGCGGTTCCGGCGTGGAACACGCAGATCGAGATCACCGCCGACTCCACCGGATCGGCATTGCGCGAGACGATCGACTGGAACGCGGTGATGAGCTGCGCGCCCGCCAGCACCGGATCGATGCCGGTATGCGGACGTGCGGCGTGCGCGCCGACGCCCTCGATCTTGATCTTGATATGGTCGGTCGACGCCATGATGGCGCCGGGCCGGATGCCGAAGGTGCCGATGTCCATGCCGGGGCCGTTGTGCATGCCGTAGACTTGATCGATTCTGAAACGATCCATCAGGCCGTCCTTAAGCATCGCGTCGGCGCCCGCGCCGCCCTCTTCCGCCGGCTGGAAGATCACCACCGCATCGCCTGCGAAGTTGCGCGTCTCGGCAAGGTAGCGCGCCGCGCCGAGGAGCATCGCCGTGTGACCGTCATGACCGCAGGCGTGCATCTTGCCGGGCGTCTTCGACTTGTACGGCAGATCGTTGATCTCATCGATCGGCAGCGCATCCATATCGGCACGCAGGCCGATCACCTTCACGTCGCCGCCATTCGCGGGTTTCCTGCCCTTGATCACGCCGACGACGCCGGTGCGGCCGATTCCCGTCACCACCTCGTCGCAACCGAATTCGCGCAGCCGGTCTGCGACGAAGCCCGCCGTGCGGTGCACGTCATACTGCAGCTCCGGGTG
>JBEIPX010000526.1:0-2166 GCA_040376815.1 Bradyrhizobiaceae bacterium | reverse complement strand
CGTTGCCGGGCTTGATCTGGAGATCGGCGGTCTGCGCGAGCTGGAACGGTGGTGACGCATCCTGGGCGAGCGTCGGAAAGTCGCCGGCAAGTACGCGACCTTGCTTCGTTAGCGGATAGCTCGACGCGATCCTGATCTGCGGCTCCTGCCGCTTCTTGAACACCTGCTCGCTCAGCGTCGTCACCTGCGAATAGACGAAGGTCGCAAGCTCGCTGATCTCGATGGTGCCGTTGCCATCGCTGTCGGCGCGCTCGAGTCCATCGAGCAGGTTGTAGGTGAACAGGCCGTGGCCGCGATAGCCTTCGAACGCCACCTCGCTGCCGCTCGACGCGGTGATGATCGTGCGGCCGGTCGCCTGCGCCAGACGGTCGTTCGCGGCGGATTGCTCCAGCGTCTTCGTACCCGCAGCAGCGCCGGTCAGCGTGCCGCTCTCGCAGGTGTCGAACAGGATGACGCTCTTGCGGGCGGGGATCGAGGCGAACCAGCGCTGCCACTGCTCCTGCGCGATGCCCTGGGTGACGACCGCGGCGTTGATCGCCTTCTCGTCGGCGTTCGCGCCGACGTTGAAATCGCGCGGGATGAAGTAGTAGCGGCCGTTGACCGTCTTGCCGTGACCCGCGAGATACAGCAGGAACACATCGGACGGTGATGCCTGAGCAGCGAACTCCTTGAACGCCGCGTCAAGCCTGTCCTTGGTTACGTCCGCGTCGGTCAACAGCTTGACGTCGACGCTTGTGTACAGGCCGTTGCCGGTAGCGGCGAATGCCTTCGACAACGCTTGCGCATCGCGCACCGAACCGCCGAGCTTGAACCGGCTGTCTGTATAGTCGTCAAGGCCGGCAGCGATCACGAACAGCCGCGAGGGTTGGGGAGCTGTAACCTGTCCCGGCGCGGAAGGCACGGCCGGAGTGGTGACCGATGCACGCACCGGCACCGACGCGACGAGGTTCGCGCCGTTGTAGGCGACGACTTCGATGATGTTGTTGCCGGGATCGAGCGACAGGCCGCGCGTCAGGCGCAATGCTTGACCGGCTGGCGGAGCAGGGGGCGTCTCGATGCCGACCGTGACGCCGTTGAGCCGCCATTCGACGCGGCCGATGCCGCCGCCGCGATCGGTGATATCGGCCTCGGCGGTGATTTGGCTACCTGTGACCTGCGCACCATCCTGCGGCGAAATCATCGCCACGCCCGGGACATTGCCGCTGCCGATGACCCTGCCGAGGTCGAGCTGCGCCGCGGCCTCTCTCACAAGCCCTCGCGGATCGCCTGCGAGTTTCTCGCGCACGAGGTCCGGCCGATAAAGCGACTGATAGACCTGATCGATGGAGTACGTCTCCATGCCCTGTACGATACTGAGCAAGCTTGCCGCATTCGGCGAAGCGTTGAAGAAACCCTCCGGCGTCAGAACGAGCCACGCGCCTTCCTGACCCTTGATCAGCGTGGCGAGCAATTCGCCTGAGGCGCTGTCCCATATCTTGAGCGTTCCGTCCTCGCTCGTTGAAAAAACCCGCGTTGTATCGGGCGAGAACCGGACATGGCTGATATTGTCGTTATGGCTACCGAAACTCCGAAGGAGCTGACCCGTTCGGCCGTCCCAGATGCGCAAAATTCTGTCAGCCGCTCCTGAAACAAGACGGGTGCCATCCTCGGAAAACGATGCTCTCGCGATGCGGTGGGGATGTGCGACGAGATGGAAAAGCAACTCTCCAGTTTCAGGATCCCATACCGTTGCGGTTCTCTCGTCCTCAAGATTTGGTTGCGATGCTGTCTGTCCTCGCTGGCCATAGCTCGTGACGACCCGTTTGCCGTCAGGTGAAAATACTGGCGCTGAGCTGCCGATCAAATAATTCTGAGCTTGCAGCCGTCCACCACGATTCAGTTTGTGGTTACGCAGCAGCTCGCCGGTTTGCACGCTCCACAACCTCGCGAGTCCCTCGTCACTGCTTATTGTCAGGCAACGCGTACCATCGGGCGAAAATGCCACTGAAACCGACTTCGTATGCTTCAAGGTATGAAGTAGCTTTCCAGTCACGACGCTGAACAGCCGGACGTTGTAGTCTATTCCCGTCACGGCAGCAGTCGTGCCGTCACCCGAAAGCGTCGTCCAGAAGGGATATCTTATGTACTCCGGATTGTTGATCGCTTTGCGCAGGTCCAGCTCAAGTT
>JBEIPX010000038.1:0-12755 GCA_040376815.1 Bradyrhizobiaceae bacterium | reverse complement strand
GGGCACGGTCGGCAACGGCTGCGGTCTCGAACTGGGCTGGTTCCTCGAACATAGCGATGAGATCGAGCTGGAGGTCGAGAAGATCGGCATTCTCAAGAACAAGGTCGAGCGGCAGAGCTAAGCCCTGCCTCTTCCCAAAGAAAAACACACCGGGAGGAAGCCCATGCCCCGCAAGCTGATCGACATTTCTGTGCCGCTCCAGAACGACGTGCCAGCCGACCCGCCGGGTGGTCATCCGACCATCACCTACATCGATCATCAGCAGGGCTTGCCACGCATGCTCGGCTTCTTCGACGGGCTGAAGGCGGAAGACCTGCCGGACGGCCAGGGCTGGGCCGTCGAACAAGTCCAGCTCTCGACCCACAACGGCACGCATCTCGACGCGCCGTGGCATTTCCACCCGACCATGAATCGCGGCGAGCGCTCATGGACCATCGATGAAGTCCCGCTGGACTGGTGCTTGCAGCCGGGCGTGAAGCTCGACTTCCGCCACTTGCCGGACGGCTATGTGGCAACCGTCGCCGACGTCGAGCAGGAATTGAAGCGCATCGGCCACACGCTGAAGCCGCTCGAGATCGTCGTGGTCAACACGTCGGCTGGCGTGAAATACGGCCGGCAGGATTACGTCACGTCCGGCTGCGGCATGGGTTACGAGGCGACGATGTATCTGCTTGAGCGTGGGGTGCGCCTGACTGGCATCGACGGCTGGAGCTGGGACGCGCCGTTCGTCTACACGGCAAAGAAGTACGCCGAGACCAGGGATGCGAGCCTGATCTGGGAGGGCCACAAGGCCGGCCGCCACATCGGCTATTGCCACATCGAGAAGCTGCACAATCTGGAGCAGCTTCCCCCGACCGGCTTCATGGTTTCCTGTTTCCCGGTCAAGATCGAGCGAGCCTCCGCTGGCTGGACGCGTGCGGTGGCGATCATCGACGCGTGAGCGCGCGCGACGCCACCCCATCATGGTGAACCGGCGGTTAACCGGCGGTTAGCAAACGTGCGGATAAGGTAGTCACTCTCAGGAAACTCATACTGTTTCCGGATCGAGACGCTTCGAAAGCAGCAGCCGAGTCCAGATCAACTGGCCCACTCTCTCCGGGATTCTACGAGGGCCAATGATGCCGGTTTGGACGCAGTCGCTTAAGGTTCGTATTTATTCCATTCTCGCCGTGCTCGCCGCGATGTCCGCGATCCTCGCCGGCATAGTCGCCTATGCGAACGCCGGCAGTCGCGCCAATACCGAACGGCTCGACGCCACCCGCTCGGCCTCGGCACGCATCGAATACATCAACGCGCTCGTCTACGCGGTCGTGATGGAGTCGCGCGGCGTCTACATGTCCGACAAGCCGGATGTGCTCGACCGCTATGCCAAGGGCATGGAGAAATTCCTCGGCGACCTCAACGTCGCCGTCGCTGGATGGGAAAAAACACTCGCGCCGGCCGATCGCGCCGCCTTCGATGCCTTCAAGGCCCAGGCCGACAAGTTCGTGACGTTGCGCAAGGAGCTAATCGCCGCCGGCCGCGCCAAGGGCAACGGCGCCGCGCGCGAGATCGGCGACAACGACGCCAACCGCAATACCCGCAAGGCTTTCAACGACGCCATCAATACGCTGGCGAAGATCTATCGCGACCGCGCCGATCAGCTCTATCGCGACATTGACGCGGCCGAAAAGCGCGACTCGGCGCTCGTCGCGGCAATCCTGGCGATCGTGCTCGGCACGATGATCTTCAGCATCATCTTCATCTCGCGCGCCGTCGTGCGCCCGATCGGAACCATGACGCAATCGATGCAGCAACTCGCCGACGGCGACATGAGCGCCGAGGTGCCCTCGATCAAGGGACGCGGCGAGATCAGCCGCATGGCCAAAGCACTCGACGTCTTCAAGTTCGCGCTGATCGAGCGGCAGCAGCTCGAAGAAAAGGCCAACGGGGAGGTCGCGTCTCGCGTCGCCTTCGACAAGCGCCTCGACCATATGCTGGAGAACTTCAAGTCATCCGCGCAAAGCGCTCTCGATGCGACCGCAGAGCATATGGAGAAGCTGCGCAACCGTTCGCAGACGATCTCGGGCCTTGCCGAATCCGCAGCCGAGAAGGCCACATCCACCAGCGCCGCCACCGAGCAGACCTCGCACAGCGCGCGCACTGTCGCCGACGCCGCCGACGCCCTGCTCGTCTCGACCGAGGAGGTCAACGCCGAAGTCGCCAGCGCCACCGCGATCGTCGCCAAGACCACCGCAACGACCGAGCAGTCGGCTCAGGAAATCGCGGCGCTCGCAGCCGCAGGGCAAAAGATCGGCGACATCGTCGGCCTGATCCAGAGCATTGCCGGCCAGACCAACATGCTGGCCCTCAACGCCACCATCGAGGCAGCGCGCGCCGGTGACGCGGGGCGCGGTTTTGCCGTCGTCGCGCAGGAGGTGAAACAACTCGCGGCACAGACTTCGAACGCAACGGAAGAGATCAGCAAGCAGGTCGCGGAAATTCAGGGCTCGACCGCGAATGCCGTGTCGTCCGTGCGCCACATCGCGGAGACGATGCGCGAGATCGATCGCCTTACGGCGACCGTGTCCGAACTCGTCGCGCGCCAGAGCGCGGCGACCCGCGACATCTCCGGACATGCGCGCACATCGGTCAGCGGCGCGGATGCGCTGACCGCCAACGTCTCCGGCGTCAATCACGTGGTCAGCGAAACCATCTCCAATGCCAGCGATCTGGTAACGACGTCGGAAGATCTGTTCAAATCCACGACCAAATTGTCCGAGGATCTCAATCATTTCCTCGCCACGTTGCGCACGGGGCTCAAGGACAACGCCGCATAAAACGGCTATATTTTCGTCGCTGCGCCCCTTCCGGTCGTTGGCGCGGTTCTCCACATAGGGGTGCAGACTGGCGGTCCCTGACCGCCTGCACTTTTGCCGATGGAGATCGCGATGACGCCAGCCGAACCGCAACTTTCCAGCACCGACATCGAGAAACTCCAGTCGGATTTCAACGATGCTGTCCGCGCGCACTGGAAAGCCTTCCTGATCGAAGGAATTGTTTTTCTCGCCGTCGGCTGCGCAGCCATCGTTGTGCCACAGGTCGCAAGCCTCGCCGTCACAATTCTGCTGGGCTGGATGTTCGTCATCATCGGTGCAGCAGGTCTCTTCCTGTCGCTCTGGGCGCGGCAGATGCCGGGATTGTGGTGGTCGCTGGTGTCGGCAGCGATTGCGATCGCGACAGGCCTCATCCTGCTGATCTGGCCGCTCGAGGGCACGCTGTCGCTCACCATCGTCATCGGCATCTACTTCCTGATCGAAGGAATAGCGACGATCATGTACGCCTTCGATCACAAGCGCGAACTCTCCGGCCGCTGGGGCTGGCTGTTGTTCGCAGGAATCATGGATATCGTTATTTCCGCCGTGATCGTGCTCGGCCTGCCCGTCTCGGCGTTCTGGGCCGTCGGCCTGATCGTCGGCATCAACCTGATGTTCGGCGGCTTCTCGCTGATCGCAATGGCGATCGCGGCGCGCGCGGAATTGCACACCGCGCCGAAAGCCGCTGCCTAGTACCGCCTATCTCAGATGAACGACGCAACGCCGTTGCCGACCGACCAGTTCTCTTTCGCGGATTCGAGAATCTGCACGAACACGTCTTCCGGGCGGATGCCGGGATTGTCGCCGAACAACTCCGCGATCCTGCGGAACAGCGCCACCTTCTGCTCCCGCGTCCGAGTATCGAAGACGGTGATCTGGATATAGACGACATCGGCGCTACGGGCGACGCCATAGCCGTTCCCGTACCGGAAGTTCGAAGCCTCGTGCTCCGTGATCGCCATGAACTGATCCTGCTCGGGCACATTCAACGTTTCGCGCATCGCCTGATAAAGGCCATCGAGGATCGCCTGACGATAGGCTTCCGACTTTCCGGCAAGCATTGAAATGCGAAGCAGTGGCATTGGATCCTCCCCGATCGACGTCCGAACGTCATTCTTGACACTTTTGTCATTCTTGACGAAAGTGTCAAGAATGAATTCTTGGGGTGAGCCGGATGGCAGGCGCGCGTCAGTTTGACGAACAGCAAGTGATCGCGATCGCACTCGATGTGTTCTGGCGAAAGGGTCTGCACGACGCCACGATGCAGGACCTTGCCGCTGCGACGGGCGTCCAGCGCGGCAGCCTTTACAATGCGTATGGCGACAAGGAAGCCATCTTCCTGCGCGCCTTCGATCGTTATGCCGTGCAGTTTCTCGACGCGGCCGCCGATGCTCTCGCCGAGGGCAGCACTGCCGCGAGGCTCCGCAATTTTCTCGACATGATCGTCGTCAACATGACCAGCGGCTCGCCCCCACGCGGCTGCCTGACAACGCGCACTGCCCTCGATGCGGATATTTCGAGCCCGGAGGTGCGCGGGCGGATTCAGGGGGTGCTGAGCCGGCTGGAGCAACTCATCAGCAAAGCCATCAGTTCGGCGCCCGGCGAATGGTCTGCGGCCGATGCAAACCGGCTTGCGCGCGTGGTCGTGACGTTCACGCGCGGACTGGCGGTGATGGAGCGCGCCGGATACAGCCGCAAGCAACTCAAGGAATCGGCGGCAACGTTCGTTGGCGCCTTGATGCGCGATGCGTCAGGTACGCTCTAGCAGCCGCGGCAAATGCTACGGATTTTCCGGTCGACCTCCCGATCGGCCGCATCGTTCCTGGCCTGATCGGTGCTGATTTCCGGTACATCGCTGCGCCGCGGCTGGCGATGGCCAACCGGCGCCGTGATGGTGGAGCCCGTTCCGGTGGCCGACGTTCCGCCTGACGTCGGCCCAGTGCTGCTTTGCGCCAAAGCCGCCGTACTCACCAAGCCTGCAAACGACATAACGATAGCGGTTGCGATCACGATGGTCTTCATGATGGTTCTCCGCTCCTTCCCTTGCCGCACGATTCTACCATAGCCGATCTGTTTGTCAGCGTGAACGCTCCGGAATTTCGATCGTTCCACAGTTGCGGCGCCCCTGGGCTGCGCAGTCTTGCGCCTTGCGCACATCTGCCATGGTCATCAAAAGCCATGCGCCGCCGGCAGTCAGAAGAACGAACGCGCCAAACAGGACGGCATTCTCGATCCGCCGGCTGCGTTCATCCTGCGGCGGCTCGGGATCGCTCATGTCTCAGGCGGATAGCGATGCACGTCGCCGCAATAATCCACGACACGGTATTGGTCCCCGTCCCGCGACAAATACTCGGGGCCCAAGGGCGACTTGCCATGGCCCCCCGGAATATCGAGCACGTACTCCGGCTGGCATAATCCGGAAACGCGGCCGCGTAGATGCCGCATCAGGGCCTGCCCCTCCGCAATTGTCGTGCGCAGATGCGCCGTTCCGGGCGCGAGATCGCCGTGATGCAAATAGTATGGCTTGATCCGGCATTCGACGAAGGCGCGCATCAGCGCCTCAAGCGTGGCCGCGTCATCATTGACACCACGCAACAGCACCGACTGGCTGACCATCGGCAAACCGGCATCCGCGAGGCGCGCACAGGCGGCGCTCGCCTCACCCGTCAGTTCGCGCGGATGGTTAGCATGCACCGCGATCCAGGTGGTCGCGCTATCCGCCTTCAATGCGTCGATCAGTTCGCCGGTCACGCGCGCCGGATCGGCCACCGGCACACGCGTGTGGATACGGACGATCTTGACGTGAGCGATCGCTGAGATGTCAGCGACGATTTCGCGCAGGCGGCGGGGCGATAGCATCAGAGGATCGCCGCCGGTGAGGATCACCTCCCAGATTTCCGGATGCGCTTTGATATAGGCGATCGCACTGGCGTAGGCGTCCGGCGAGAGCGCGGTTTCCTTGCCCGGACCGACCATCTCGCGGCGGAAGCAGAACCGGCAATACACCGCACAGACGTGAACGATCTTGAGCAACGCCCGGTCCGGATAGCGATGCACGATGCCGTCCACGGGCGAATGCGCGTGATCGCCGATCGGATCGGCGGTCTCGCCGGGCGCGATGATGAGTTCGTCCGTGCTCGGAATGTACTGCCGCGCGATCGGATCGTTCGGATCGGCACGGTCGATCAGGGATGCAACATGCGGCGTCACCGCAACCGCGTAGCGCGCCGCGACACGCTCGAGGTCAGTCTGCTGAGATGCAGCCGCAAGATCATGCGCGACCAGTTCGGACGGCTGGCGAAGGGTCGTCGCAACGCGAAGCGGCTTGGCAATCATCGCGCCTCTCCCGCGGGCGGCGTCCACACCACCTGATCGATGCGCACAGCTCCACTCGCCAGCATCACGAGCCGGTCGAAACCGAGTGCGACGCCACTTGCCTGCGGCATCGCTGCGACGGCAGCGAGAAATTCCTCGTCGATCGGGTAGCGCTCGCCATAGCGGCGTTCCTTCTCGTCCATCGCCTGCACGAAACGTGCGCGCTGCTCGGCAGCATCGGTCAGTTCACCGAACCCGTTCGCAAGCTCGACGCCACAGGCATAGACCTCGAAGCGCTCCGCCACGCGTGGATCGTCCGGCTTGCGGCGGGCCAGCGCCGATTCCGGCGCCGGATAATCGTAGAGAACAGTCAGACGGCCCTGCCCCAACTTTGCCTCAACATATTCGACCAGAATCTTGCTGAAGATATCGGACCACGTATCGTCATCCGCAACCCGCACCCGATCCGCGGCCGAGGCCGCAAGCGCCGCACGATTGCCTTCACCATTCGCGAGCGTGCCGAGCAGGTCGATCCCCGCATATCGGCTGAACGCATCCGCCACCGTCAACCGCTCAGCAATCGCCAGCGGATCACAGGTCCGGCCGCGAAACGAAAACGTACCCGTGCCGGTAGCGCGTGCAGTCTCGGCGATCACTGCAAGGCAATCATCGACGACGGACTCATAACCCTCGTTCGCACGATACCATTCGAGCATGGTGAATTCCGGCAGATGCAGGTCGCCGCGCTCACGGTCGCGGAAAACCCGCGCGAATTCGACAATTTTCGCCTCACCTGCAGCCAGAAGCTTCTTGCAGGCGAATTCCGGCGATGTCCGGAAGTACAGGCGGCTGCGCTCGCCCGATGAGCTGGTCAGCTCGGCCGACGGCGCATGCAGATGAGTTTCGTTGCCTGGCGAGACCTGGAGAACCCCGGTTTCGACCTCGACAAAGCCTTGCGACGCGAACCAATTCCGCAGGCGGGCCGTGATCGCAGCCCGAGCCATCAGGAACGGGCGGCGGTCGGCATGGCGGTCCGGCGTCCACCAGGGAGACGGGGAAATACCGGTTCCGGACATCAGCAATCTGCCCAAATGAAGCGCAAAAGGCTGGCTTCCCGGGCCCAAATCAGTATGTTGCGGCCCGAAAACGCTTCGCTGGCCGTGGGCCGGTGCGACGCCCAGTTCCGGCTCCCAAACCCAGGAAAATCATTCGTGAAAGTCATCGCCAGTTCTATCCGCAAGGGCAACGTTATCGACCAGGACGGCAAGCTCTACGTGGTCGTGACCGCCGAAAACATCCACCCCGGCAAGGGCACGCCCGTCAGCCAGATCGAAATGCGCCGCATCAGCGACGGCGTGAAGGTTTCCGAGCGCTTCAAGACCACGGATCAGGTCGAACGCGCAACCATCGAGGACCGCGACTTCAATTATCTTTATGAAGATGCCGACGGCTATCACTTCATGAACAACGAGACCTACGACCAGATTCAGGTCGGCAAGGATATCGTCGGCTCGTCGGCGCCATACCTGCAGGAAAACATGACGGTGAAGCTGTCGATGTACGACAGCACCCCCGTCGCGATCCAGATGCCGGCCCGCGCGACCCTCGAGGTCGTCGAAACCGAGCCCGTCACCAAGGGCCAGACGGCATCGTCGTCCTACAAGCCGGCGATCCTCTCGAATGGCGTGCGCACCGCCGTGCCGCCGCATATCGGTGTCGGCACCCGCATCGTGGTGATGACGGAAGACGGTTCATACGTCGAGCGCGCCAAGGACTGATCCCGCACGCGCGCGGCACCAACTAACCGCGTGCCGCCCGTTTCGGTGGCGCCCACTGCATCGCCGCGCCATACCGGTTCCAGGCATTGATGAGACCGATGGCCGACGTCAGGTACGCCAGTTCCTTGTCGGAAAACTCCGTCCTGACATCGGCATAGAGATCATCGCTCACGCCGTGCGTGATGACGGTCAGCGCCTCGGCCCAGGCAAGCGCCGCGCGCTCGCGGGTCGAGAACTGCGGCGCCTCGCGCCACACCGCCAGCAAATCCAGTTTCTCCTGCGCCACCTGAAGTTTGGCCGCCAGGTTCAGGTGATACTGAAGGCAATAGGCGCAGCCATTGATCTGCGACGCGCGGATCTTGATCAGCTCGATCAGGCTTTCCTCGATGCCGGCTTTCACGGCCGCCTTGCCGATCGCACCCATCGCCTCATAGACGTCCGGCATCAGGCCCATGAATTCGCGAATGTCGATGCGGGGTGTTGGAGCTTTCAAGGGCGAAGCATGGGACATGATGGGCCTTTTGGTTTTTCCCACACGACGCGGGCTGTTTGGGCTTGAAGTCGCAATTTACCGCCAACCGTCCTCGATTGGCAAAGAATGGCGGTCTTGCCCCGTTTCCGTCGCTAACGGGCGCGATTGTTCTAACAGTTTCGACCGTTAGGATGGGCTATGACCCCGATTGATTCTGGCAATCGTCTGAGCCGCCGCGCCGTTCTGCGTACTGGCGTGAGCAGCGCGTTGGCGGTGGGACTTGCCGGCTCTCCAGTGGCGGCACTGGCCGCTCCCGCCGCCTTCGATCAATGGCGCGACAAATTTCGCGCCAGGGCGGCGGCCAAAGGCATTTCGGACGAGACCTACGCGCGCGTGATGGGCCGGATCGAGCCGGACATGAGCGTGTTCGCCAAGCTGCGCAGCCAGCCCGAGTTCAACGAACAGCTCTGGCAGTACATTAATCGCCGTGTCTCCGACTGGCGGCTTGCCGCCGGCAAGGAAGCTCTGAAGAAGCACAACGATCTGTTCACGCGGATCGAGCGCGACTTCGGCGTCGCGCGCGGCACGCTGCTGGCGCTGTGGGGGGTCGAGACCGCCTATGGCGATCCGCTGGTGCAGCAGAACCACATGAAGCCCGTGTTCCCCTCGCTGGCGGCGTTGGCCTGGAACGAGCCGCGGCGGCGTGCCTACTGGGAAACCGAACTCATCAACGCCTTGCGCATCGTGCAAAAAGGATGGGGCAATCCGGATGAGATGCGCGGCTCATGGGCCGGCGCCATGGGTCATACGCAATGGATGCCGGAGGTCTGGCTCAATCTCGGTATCGATTATGACGGCGACGGCCGCGTATTCCCTTTCGGCAAACCGGACGACGCACTCGGCGGCAGCGCGCGCTACCTGCTCAACCGCGGCAAATATCGCGGGGGCGAGCACTGGGGTTATGAGGTGCGCGGCGGCAAGGGCGGCGGCAGCAAGAGCTACGCGGCATGGTCGGAGGCCGGCGTCATACGCGCTGACGGCAAGCCGTTTCCGCGCCTGAATGATAAGGCGCAGCTCTGGACGCCGGTTTCGGGCGGACCATCGTTCCTGCTCGGGCCGAATTTCTACGCGGTGCGCAGTTACAACCCATCGATGAATTACGCCCTTGCGATCGTGCATCTCGGCGATCGCATTCAAGGCGGTGCGCCGTTCGTGCAGCCTTTCCCCGGCTCCGAGCGCGCGATGACGCTCGCGGAAATCCAGGAGATGCAGACACGGCTGACCAAGGCCGGTTTCGACACCGGCGGCACCGACGGGCGCGTCGGCAACGGCACCATGAAAGCCGTACGTGATTATCAGTTGAAGGCCGGAATGGCCCCGGCTGACGGCTATGGCGGGTTGAAGGTTCTGGCGCGGCTACGTCAGGGGTCGTAAGCGAAAACGTGCACAGCAATCAGCGAACGTGAGGATCGTCGGCGTTTGCCGCTGCTTCGCGCTGAACGTACAGCGAGCACACGAACGTCCACCACGCCGACAGGATGCCGAACACCGGCCACTTGGCGCCCGCGAGCATCGAGTCGGCCGCAAAGCCGAGCACGGCCGCAATCGCCCAGCCGAAACCGTAAAGCATCAGACGCGCGAGGGTATAGAACCCGGTGTGCATGGAAACGTCCCGAACAGGTACCGGGCGTACTCTGGCGGATCGGTAAAACACTGACGAGCATTAACGGAAAACTTACTTAACGGCCCCGAGCGTTTACCAAAAAAAAACGCCGCGCCTCATCGAGGCGCGGCGATTTACGTAGAAACCGAAAGTCTTAGAACCCCCCGTGGTGGTGGCCGCGCGGATAGTGGTGACCACCACCCCGGCTGCCGCCACTCAAGGCACCGCCGAGAATAGCGCCACCGATAATGGCGCCGGCCGCCGCTGCCGCGGCTGCATCGGCATTCGGATCACGCCGGCGAACGATAACCTCCTCCGGCGGCGGACGCGGCGGCCCGCGGCGGGTCGGTTCGACGACACGCTTCTTCGGTGGCGGCGGCGGCGGCTCGGCGCGCTTCTTCTCGATCTTCGGCGGCACGCTGCAAGGACAGGTCGGCCCAACGGCCGCGGCCGTGTTGGTCGGCAGGCTTGCCAGAGTCGGGCCGGCAGGCGCCGCACCCGTGGTCGCCGGCGATCCACCCTGCCCGCCCCCACCCGGCGCGGCGGCATTCGCCGCGGCAAGCGCGTTCGCCAGTTGCGGCCTGTTGCGCAGGCGGTCTTGCAGCTTGCGTGCTGTCGCACTGAGATCGCTGTTCGGGTAGCTCGCGAGGAAAAGCGCGAAACCGCCAACAGTGTTGGCATTCACCGCAACGCTCCACGCGACCATTTCGCGGCGGCGGTCGAGGATCGAACGCACCCGCGTCGCATACGGCGGATCGGTGTAGAGGCCGGTAAATGCCTCATAGGCTTCGATCGAGTCGTCGGCGATTGCGATCTCATAGGCGTCCTGCGCGGACTTGCCTTGCAACGCTGCCCGCCATTCGGGGACAGTGCGCGTTATCGTCGCTTTCTTTGCATCCGGCTTGCCTGCGCCCGGGAAGAAATAGAAGTCGCTGGTGAGCGACGAACTCTCCCATGGGATCTGGCGGCCTTCGGTTTCCTTGTTGACCGCGACACGGACGCGCTTGAATGCATCCTCGATGGTAATGCCCGGCTCGCGCGCGGACACGACGAGCGCCGTTGTGTAGGGGCTCGACGATCCTTTGCCGTCTTCCGCCTCCGCACCCGGCGACGTTGCGTAAGAGATGAACGAACCCGCGGAATTGGCCTTGGCATCGAAGATCGCAAGCCCGCGCCCGGCGGTCTTGTTGATCGCATCGAACGGATCGTTGCGACACGCATCGAGCATGACGATACGCAGCTTGGTCGGCACCGACGAAAGCGTGTTCATCACGTCGTTGAGCCGCACCGCCTGCAACGGTACGTCGGCCTCGCGCTGCAAGTTGACATCGACCGGCAACAGGAAGTTCTCGCCGTCGATCTGCAGACCGTGCCCGGCGTAGAACACGAGCGCGACTGTGTCGGGACCCTTGCCAGCGATCTTCGCGGCAAAGTCGCCGACGGCCTGGCGCATTTCGTTTTGTGAAACATCGCGCGCCGTCGTCACATCGAACCCGGCGGCCGTGAGCAGCTCGGTCATCGCCTTTGCGTCGTTGGTCGGATTGGGCAACGCTGTGACACTGCGGTACGCCGACTGTCCGATGACAAGGGCGACACGACTTTCAGCAATTGCGAAGTCGGCCGAGAGGAGAATTGCGACGGCCGGAGCAAATGTACAGGCCATCAATCGGAGTGCGGGACGAAACATGCATGCCCCCTTTCGTTGAAAGTCAGGACTATGGCACCGTTTCGGAACCAGCACCACGCACCGTCTGGATAAAAAATGCTGCAAAGCGATCGGTTAGGTCAGTCGCCCTACCTTAATACCTCATCCACCTAGCGGATGGTGGCAGGCCCCAGATCGGGGATCGCCGCGTCGACGATCCGCAACTGAACCCGCTCGGCGCCCTGCCAACGGTCGATCGCCAGCGAACCCGCCACATGCACGGGCTGCCCGCGCTGCGCCAGCAGCATATTGCCGAGCGGCTGGTTCAGGCTACGAAACGAGATGGCGTTGACGATCGCACCGTCACCGGACTTCAGACGCACGCGCACGTGCGCCTGCCCGACCGGTTCGGCGAAAACGATTTGGTGCGACGGCAACGCAATCACCGGCTCGGGATTGCCGCTGCCGAACGGACCCGCGCGATTGAGCATCGCTGCAAACTCGGTCGTCACGGCACGTCCCGCCACCGCGCCATCGATCAGCAGTTCATCGGCGTGGCGCGCATCCGTCACCGTGTCGTGCAGCGCGGCTTCAATGTAGGCTCGGAATTCGGCGAGCCGTTCTTTCCTGAGCGTGACCCCGGCTGCCATCGCGTGACCGCCGCCCTTGATCAACAGGCCATCGGCCACGGCCTGCCGCACGGCCTTTCCAAGATCGACGCCCGGAATCGAGCGGCCGGAACCGGTGCCGAGGCCGCCGGGCTCAAGTGCAATGGCGAAGACGGGCCGCGAGAACTTGTCCTTGAGGCGCGAAGCGACGAGGCCGACGACGCCGGGATGCCAACCCTCCGACGCCGTGACAATGACAGCGCCCTTGTCCTCGAAACCGATCGCAGCCAGCGCTTCCGCTTCGGCCTGGGCTTCCGCGGCCTGCTCGATCGCGCGGCGCTCGGTATTCAGGCGATCGAGTTCGGCGGCAATGCGCGCTGTCTACCCAGGTGGGTGAGCACCTGGCGTTTGATGAGGCT
>JBEIPX010000566.1:0-1812 GCA_040376815.1 Bradyrhizobiaceae bacterium | reverse complement strand
GTTGCATACCAAGGAGTGAACGCGGGTGTAGCTCAATGGTAGAGCAGCAGCCTTCCAAGCTGAATACGAGGGTTCGATTCCCTTCACCCGCTCCAAATCCTTCTGCCTGAAATTCCGTTTTGGTCATTGAAATTACCTCCATCTGCGTCTTTGTGGACGGAGATAGGTCGTTGCCTGCCGTGATAGCGTTAAGCGGGCAAGGCGCGTTCGCGGTGCGGACCGCGCGAAGGAGTTTCTGCTATGGCCCAGACCGACGTGCAGTCTCGCCGGTTGCCCGGCATCCGTCCGGAAGTGAGCGAGACGCTGCGCGTTCCCGCCGTTATGATGACGTATCTCCTGGAAACGACGCCGGCGCTAATGCGGCGCAAGATCGCCAAGGGGCAGGTTGTCTACAGCCAGGGCGAACTGAGCAACCAGGTCTTCGTCGTACTCTCCGGCCGGATCGGCATCACCATGCTGCGCGCGGACGGGCAGGAGTTTCTCATCGACATCGTCGGCGCGGGTGCATTGTGCGGCGAGGGTGCGGCGTTCGACGGCTTGCCGCGCTTCTCCAACGCTACCGCCATGGAAGCTGCCGAGGTTCTCGTTATTCCGGCGCCGGATTTCTCTACGCTGATCGCGTCCGATGCGAAGTTTGCCACCTCCGTTGTCCATACGATCGCACTGAAGCAGCGGACACTTGCCTGCCGCCTTGCGCAGGTGACGCAAGCCTCGCCTGAAGTGCGCATCACCGAATTGCTGTCGCAGATCACCTCGCCGGAATCGCCGACGATCGTGCTGACGCACCAGCAGATCGCTAACCTGATCGGCGCGTCGCGCATCACCGTGACGCGGGCGATGCAACGGCTCCGGCGCGCTGGAGCGGTGCAATGCCGGCGTGGGCACTACCAGCTGGTGCGTGAGGTTGCGAGTCCGCCGCGAGCGTTGTCATAAGTGCCGCAGCCGCCGGCGCATAAGCGCCCGTTGTGTACGGCGATACGACATACGACATCCGCGATGCCTATCGTCGCACGCAGACCGGATCAGGGATGCAAGGCATGGGCGAGGATAGGAGCCTATCGTTTCGTCGTTTGATGGGGCGTTACACGACGGGTGTGGCGGTGGTGCTCACCGGCGACGATGTGCCGATCGGCCTGACCGTGAACTCGTTCACCTCACTCAGTCTCGCTCCGCCGCTGATTCTGTTCTGCGCTCGCAACGAAAGCCGCTCGGTGCGTGCGGTCATCGCGCAGGGAAGGTTCTCGATCAACATTCTCGCCGAAAGCCAGCGCGATATATCGAAGTTTTTTGCCGGTTCGGCCGATCTCTGGGACAGCGCGGCCTGTGGCCGTCACAAGGACTGGTTCACCATTCCGGATGCCAATGGCACGCTGTGCTGCGATGTCGCGACCGTTCACCCGGGCGGCGACCATGTCATTGTCGTCGGCGCGGTGAAGGAGATCGTCGCGCCCGAAACGGCGCGGCGTCCATTGCTCTATTATGAAGGCCGCTACGAGGCGCTCGACCCGCAGCCGGCGGCGGCAGGTTGATAGTATATAGCGTCAAGCCCTTTTCGCTGTCCTGGCTTTCGAGGTCCTTGCTTTCATCACGATATGGCCATCGACGATGTCGATCCGGCCCTGTTCGCGTAAGCGCTGCAGCGTGCGTGTGACTGTCACGCGCGAGGTGCCGGTCATGGTCGCGATCTGCTCGTGGGTCACATGCGTGACCAGCATCCTGCCCTTGATGTGGTCGATCGCGAACATTTCCTCCAGGCGCGTCAGCAATTCCATGATCCGCTCCTGCGGCTCGCGCGAGGCCAGATGCTTGAGC